>VHBF01000011.1 GCA_016872075.1 Bacillota bacterium
AAAAGAATTGAATATTCCCATCAACGAATTATCTTATAAAATTCTTGAAGAAAAGGCTGGTTTGTTTTCAAGAAAGCTCGTTGTCGAAGTCTACGAAGTTTCAGATGCAGTTGCCTTTGCTGAAGCTTATCTAGTCAAAGCAATCTCTCAATTTGGGATTGAAGTTAAAACCAAAACCGAACTTAATGACGATATTATCAATATCACTCTAGACACACCAAGAAACCCTATTTTGATTGGTAAAAACGGTATTACCTTACAAGCCTTAAACGAACTAGTGAGGCTTGCCACATCCAGCAAATTTAAAAAACGCTTCCGAATTTTACTCGACATTAATGATTATAAAGAAGCGAAATACGAGAAGGTGGTTTCGATTGCTAAACGCCTTGCCAAAGATGTCGTTCGCACGAAACAAGACATTACCCTTGATCCTATGCCTGCCGATGAAAGACGGATGGTTCATAACGCATTAACCGGCATGCCGAACATAAAAACAGAAAGCGTGGGCGAAGGAGCCCATCGCGCCATTTGTATTCGCTACATTGCTTAAACCAAGCCCAAAAGGGCTTTTTTAATCCATGAACCTCTTTACAGACACAATCGTTGCCCTAGCCACCCCACCCACCAAAAGTGCATTGGCGATTATTCGTCTATCCGGCCCACAAACGTTTGAGATTTTTTCGAGCATCTTTTCAAAAGATCTTCGCGGAGAAAAAGAAAGAGGTGTCCACTTAGGCACCATTACTTATCTTGGTGAAATTATTGATCAAGCAATTGTCATTCAATATATCGAGCCGAAAAGTTTTACTGGAGAAAATCTTTTAGAAATTATCATCCATGGTTCACCATTGATTGCCCAGCAATTGATTGAAGTTTTAATAACAAAAGGTGCTAGAAGCGCCAATCCAGGTGAGTTTTCTTCTCGCGCCTATCTTAATCAAAAAATGGATTTAGTCCAAGCTGAGGCGATTCACGATGTGATTCAAGCAACCACGATTGAAGCCAAGCGCCTGTCGTTATTATCTTTAACTGGAAAAACAAGTGAAAAACTTAATCCCATTCGTCAACGTATCGCAGATATTTTGTCTTTAATTGAGGTGAATATTGACTATCCTGAATACCAAGATATTGAGCAAGCTAGTAAGGAAAAGATTATTCATGATTGTAGTGAAATTGTTGATCAACTTAATACATTAATCATTGAGGGAGAAAAAGGTCGACTGATTAAAGAAGGCATCAAGGTTGCCATTATCGGTAAACCCAATGTTGGAAAATCATCGCTTCTTAATGCATTAATTAATGAAGAAAAAGCAATTGTAACGGATATTGCTGGGACCACACGAGACGTTGTTGAAGCTGAACTTAATCTTCAAGGTGTGGTTTTAAAAATCCTTGATACAGCAGGGATTCGCCAAACCGAAAATAGGATTGAAGCGATTGGCATCAGTAAATCAATTGAAACCGTTAAACAAGCCGACCTAGTTGTCTATGTTTTAGATGCAACGAAACCCACTAAATTTGAAAACGTAGAATTAAATAAAATCCTAGAAACCAAACCAGTCATCGAAGTTTTTAACAAAAGTGATTTGGTTGCAAAACATCAGGCAAACAAACTCTATATTTCAGCCAAATCCAAAGACATTCAACCATTATTGGATGCGATGATTCAAAACCTTGGCATTCAAGAAGCAAACTATTACACACCTAGTTTCAATAACACCAGACAACTCGCCTCCCTTAAACAAATTCGTGAATATTTACAAAAAGCCATCGAAGATGCAAAACAAAACCTCACCACGGACTTGCTATCTTCGTCCCTACAACTCGCTTATCAAGAAATGATTCGCCTCCTGGGTTTAGAAGGAACCATGAATTTAGAAGGTGAAATCTTCTCACGCTTTTGTATAGGTAAATAATGAAATTAGTAGATACTCATTGCCATTTAAACGCCGATGCATTTACTAATTCGTGGTCTGATATAGTCACACGAGCTAATCAGGTGGGTGTGGCGAATTTCTTTGTTGTAGGTTGGGATGAAACATCCTCTCAAAAAGCGATTGATTTAGCTAAGAAAGATCATCGAATCAAAGCAATCATAGGACTTCATCCAGTCGATATTCACGAAGGAAGTGGGTTGCAATGGATCCTTAAAATGTACCAAGACAATCCGCATCAAATCGTCGCGATTGGTGAGATTGGCTTAGACTATCATTGGCGAAAAGAATTCCATGAACACGAACGCCAAACGCAATATTTAATCAAACAAATTAACATCGCTAATCAACTCAATCTCCCGATTGTGATTCATTGCCGTGATGCTTATGAGGCCATCATCCCCATCTTAAAAGCTAACCTCGTTAAGCAAGGCGGTGTGATGCATTGTTACGCAGGACCTGCAAACCTAGTTCCCACATTCATCGAGTTAGGTTTTTATCTTTCGTTTGGGGGGCCTGTTACCTTTGAAAACGCAGTAGAGTCTAGATTGGCATTAAAAACCACGCCTATGAATCGAGTTTTGATTGAAACCGACAGTCCTTACCTTAGTCCTCACCCCTTAAGAGGCAAAGAAAACACCCCCATCAATCTACCGATTATTTTTAAACAAATCGCCGAAACCCTCCAAATCCCATCAGAATTGATGGAAGAAAAACTATTTCAAAACACATTAGAAGCATTTCACGTGAAAACATTATGAAATTGCATTTAAATGCACTTATTGTTGTGGAGGGGACAACGGATGTTCAAAAATTAACGCCGTTTATTGATGCGGAGTTTGTGGTTACCAATGGTTCGGCTCTCCCGATAGAAACTCTCCAATTTATTCAAGAAACAAAACGCAGAGGCAAAGAAGTTATTGTTTTAACCGATCCGGATTTTCCCGGTGAGCAAATTCGAAAAAAATTGGATCAATCCATTCCAGGGCTAACGCATATATTTCTTGATAAAGAAAAAGCAATCGCCAATCACAAAGTCGGTGTCGCGCAAGCAGATTCCAACTATCTTTTGCAGTCTTTAAAACACAAAATCACTGCAAAACCAAATCAAAAACCAACGATTAGTCTTCAAGAATTGCAGGACATGGGTTTGATTGGAGAAGCCACCTCTTTTGAGTTAAGGATGAAAGTTCTTAATCATTTTCATTTAGGTTTTGCAAACTTCAAAACGATGCTAAAAAGATTAAATCTACTAGGGATTACGGCCGATGAGGTAAAATCAATCTTATGAAACGTGCTCCTGCAATAGAACAATTATTAAACGAACTCAACATTTCTCCTTTAAAAAGGTATGGGCAAAACTTTTTAGTGGATCAAGTTGTAATTGCCAACATTGTTAAAGCTGCCAACATCGAAAAAAACGATCGAATATTAGAAATTGGCCCAGGTTTAGGTGCGATTACAAACGCCTTACCGTTTGCAGACATTCAGTACACATCTTTTGAAATTGACCAAACCTTTCATCGTTATTTAGAAAAAGCATTTCCTAGCGGAACCCACCATCGCTTAAATTTTTTGAAAGCGAGCGCTGAACCGATTGATATTATTCTTGGCAATTTACCTTATTACGTGACCACGGAAATGATTGAAAAAATCTATAAAGATTTTTCTAACTTTAAGCGCGCAGTTCTCATGGTTCAAAAAGAGGTCATGCCAAGATTGATTGCAAAACCCGGGGATGAAGCATATGGTCCTCTTGCAATCTTCTTATCCACTCTAGGTAAGATTGAATCGATTCTTGAAGTCAATCCCCAATCCTTCTACCCTGAACCCCATGTTCAATCTGTGGTTTTTTCAATTGAAGGCTTTGATGGAGGACCCTTGACCGCAACGAAACCATTCTTTTATTTCATCAAAAAATTATTCCTTCATCGTCGCAAGACTATACTTAATAATTTTGAAGGTTTGATTCAAGACCGAACCTTAGCCACCCGATTGTTGAATCAAGTTAGCATACCCATTAATGCTAGACCTGAAACCATCACAGTCCAACAATTTTTAGACTTATTTGCGTTAGAACAATCACAAAACAAATTATAATTGTAAGGGGAGAAACTCATTATATGGATATATTTGGCATTATCATGGCTGCCGGAAAAGGCACCAGAATGAAATCTTTAGATACGACAAAGAGTAAGGTCGCTTTTGATTTATTAGGTGTGCCATTGGTGGGACACGTGATTAACGCCCTCAAACCACTTCATTTACAAAGAACGATTACCATTGTCGGCCATGGTGGTGAAACCACTGCTAAAGTTGTGGAAGGTCGTTCAGAAGTGGTTTGGCAAAGAGAACAAAAAGGAACCGGACACGCGGTGATGCAAGTCGCCCCCCTCCTAGAAGGAAAGCAAGGTACCACGCTCATTGTGTCTGGTGATACGCCACTCATTACAAGTAAGAGTTTAGACCAACTATTAAAAACTCATATTGAAGGTGGCTTTGATTTAACCATCCTTACTTCAATCGTTCCCAACCCCTTTGGTTATGGAAGAATGATTCGTAATAGTAAAGGTCAAGTTACAGCGATTGTTGAAGAAATCAACGCTTCAGAACCAGAAAAGAAAATTCAAGAAATCAATACCGGTTTCTATGTCTTTAATAACAATCTCTTATTTAAATACCTAAAAGAATTACCACCCAATCCTAAAAATGGAGAGTATAACATCACCTTCTTGATAAAGATGTTTATGGATAAAGGTTTCAAAATTGGTGCATCCACTGTTGATACTTTTGAAGAAACTTTGGGTATCAATGATCGCGCTCAACTTGCGGAAGCAAGGTTGATTATGCAACGACGAATCAATCATCAACACATGGTGAATGGTGTCACAATTGAAAATCCTGACAACACGTTTATTTCTCCACAAGTCATCATCGGACAAGACACCGTAATACAAACCGGTGTTTACTTAATTGGCGACGTTAAAATCGGTCAAGCGAATGTGATTGGTGCGAATACCTCTATTGAAAACACAACGATTGGCAACCACAACCATATTGAATCATCAAAAATTATCGATTCAACCATTGGTGATCAAAATCATATTGGACCCTTTGCCCATATTCGTGGTCATTCGGCGATTGGCAATGAAACACGTATAGGCAACTTTGTTGAAATTAAAGCCGCCAAATTACATCGTGGTGTTAAAGCCGCACATTTAAGTTACCTTGGTGATTGTGAGATTGGTGAAAACACCAACATCGGTGCAGGCACCATCGTTGCCAATTATGATGGCAATAAAAAACACCTCACGACAGTCGGTAAAAATGTTTTTGTTGGTTCAGGCACCACCCTCATTAGTCCGATTATCGTTGAAGACGAAACGGTGATTGCTGCAGGCAGCACAATCACCCAAAACGTCCAAAAAGGTGAATTAGCAATTGCCCGCCAAAGGCAAGAAAATAAACCAGGATATTACAAACATTGGTTAAAGAAGATTGGCAAGTAAATAAGAAAGAAAAAACCCACCAATAAACGATGGGTTATTATTATGCTTTAGGCTTTCTTCGTAGCGCGTTTTGCTTTAATCGCAGCTTGCGCAGCGGCTAATCTCGCAACTGGGACGCGGAACGGTGAGCAAGAGACGTAATTCAATCCAGCATTGTGGAAGAATTCAATGGATAATGGATCGCCACCATGTTCACCACAAATCCCTACTTTTAAATCAGGACGAGTCTTACGACCATCTTGAACTGCCATCTTGATTAACTTACCGACACCGTTTTGATCAACGGTTTGGAATGGGTCTTGTTCAAAGATTTTGGTCTTATAGTAATCGGGTAAGAACTTACCAGCGTCATCACGTGAGAAACCATAAGTCATTTGCGTTAAGTCATTGGTACCAAAGCTGAAGAAGGTTGCTTCGGTTGCAACGGATTCTGCTAAGAGTGCTGCCCGTGGGATTTCAATCATTGTTCCTACTTGATAAGTTAACTTTTGACCACTTGCAGCGATTTCTTCTTGAGCGGTTTGTTCAATAATTTCTTTCACAAACTTTAATTCTTTCACATCTAAGACTAAAGGAATCATGATTTCAGGAACCACTTTCTTTCCTAATTTCGTTTGTGCATCTAACGCAGCGCGAATAATGGCGCGAGTTTGCATTCTACCAATTTCTGGATAAGAAACGTCTAATCGAACACCACGGTGACCCATCATCGGGTTAAATTCATGGAGATAATCGATGCGAGCTTTGACTTGCGCGACGCTCATCTTTAATTCGGTAGCCAATTCTTTAATCTTGTCTTCTTCTTGTGGTAAGAATTCATGTAAGGGTGGATCAAGTAAACGAATGGTGACATTTAAGTCCTTCATCGCCATAAAGAGTTCGTAGAAGTCTTTTTGTTGGAAGGGTAAGAGTTTGGCTAGCGCTTGTTCTCTGACTTCTAATGTATCAGCAAGAATCATTTTACGAACGTAGAAGATTCTTTCTTTATCAAAGAACATGTGTTCAGTACGGCATAGACCAATACCTTCTGCACCAAACTTTAAGGCAGTTTCTGCATCTTTTGGTGTATCCGCATTGGTGCGAACTTTTAAGGTACGATATTCATCAGCCCATTTCATGATTCGGCCAAAGTAACCCGTTAATCCAGCTTCAACACGAGGGATATCGCCTTCATAAACCATCCCAGTTGAACCATCAATTGAGATAGTGTCCTTGGTTGTATAAGTCTTATTACCAAATTTAACGGTCCCTTTGTGTTCATCGATGATGGCAGTACCAACACCCGCAACACAGGTTTTACCCATCCCACGCGCCACGACTGCAGCGTGCGAAGTCATCCCGCCGCGAGCAGTAAGAATCCCTTGAGCGGCCACCATGCCTTCGATATCTTCGGGTGAGGTTTCAGCACGGACAAGCACTACTTTTTCACCAGCAGCACCACGTTTTGCAGCATCTTCAGCAGTAAAGGAAATCTTACCAGTAGCAGCACCTGGTGAGGCAGGTAAACCTTCACCGATTGGGGTCATTGACTTGATTGCCTTTGGATCAAAACTTGGGTGGAGTAAGGTATCTAATGATTTTGGATCGACGCGCATCACAGCTTCTTCTGGCGTAATCACTTTTTCATCAACTAAATCACAAGCAATCTTTAACGCAGCGGCAGCGGTACGCTTACCATTTCGGGTTTGTAAGAAGTAGAGTTTACCTTCTTCAACGGTAAATTCCATATCTTGCATATCTTTATAGTTGCTTTCTAAAACTTTAACAATGTCTAAAAAGTTTTGATAAACCTTAGGTTGAGTTTTTTGTAAGTGTTCAACAGGTAATGGTGTACGAATACCCGCAACCACGTCTTCCCCTTGAGCATTAGGTAAGTATTCTGCAAAAAGTTTTTTTTCACCCGTGGATGGTGAACGTGAGAATGCCACACCGGTACCTGAGGTTTCACCTTTGTTACCAAACACCATGGATTGAACGTTGACGGCAGTACCCCATTCATATGGGATGTTGTTCATCTTACGATAGACGTTAGCCCGTGGGTTATCCCAGGAGCGGAAAACGGCAGTAATCGCTTCAATTAATTGCACTTTTGGATCATTGGGGAAATCTTCACCAAACACTTTTTTGTAATAGTCTTTATATTTCTTCACTAACGCTTTTAAATCTTCAGCATTTAATTCAGTGTCTAACTTCACACCTTTTTTATGCTTCATTTCTTCAAGCATCTTGTCCATTTCAGTACGACCATGGTTTTTGGCAATGTTCGTATACATTAAAATAAAACGACGATAGGAGTCATAGGCAAAGCGTTCGTTGTTGGTTTCTCTGGCAACCACTTCAACTGTGGTGTCATTTAAACCTAAGTTTAAAATTGTGTCCATCATCCCCGGCATGGAAACTCTGGCACCCGAACGAACCGAAACTAAAAGTGGATTTTTATTTCCACCAAAATTTTTCTTGGTATCTTTTTCGATGACGGTAATCGCGTCATAGATTTCTTGAATCAATTCCTTAGGAAGTTTCTTCTTACTTGCATAATACAAATTGCAAGCTTCCGTGGTGACGGTAAATCCTTCTGGAATCGGGATTCCCATCAAGGTCATTTGGGATAAACCCAACCCCTTACCACCAAGAAGGTCTTTACCCATTCCTTGTGTTTTTTTGAAGTTATAGACGTACTGTTTAGTTGCGGCCATAAGTGCTCCTTTATTTAGCATCCACGTGTTTTTGAGGTGGGATGCTCGCGAGTAAAATCATATCACAAACCTTTTTAACCTTCCATACAATCGAATAGGTAAAACCTGTGAAATCTCGTTATAATGTTTTTAACCGAAAAGATGAAAACAAAAACTGAACCCCTTGCGTTAACCATCGACTTTGGCACCCAATCCGTTCGTGTGAGTATTTTTAATCGTCAGGGCGAAATTTTAGCAATTAAAAAACAAGTCTATAGTCCTACCTATGAATCGGCAAAACCAGGCTATGCTGAACACCATGCTTCTTTTTATTGGGATAACTTAAAACAAGTTACCCTTGCCTTAAAAAAAGACCATCCTGAATTACTAAAACAAGTTACCACAGCAGCGATGACGGTCTTCCGTGGCACCGCTATTATGTTAGACAAAGATAAAAAACCCGTAAGAAAAGTCATTTTATGGCTTGATCAAAGACTTGCTAAATTTGAACCTTTTTCATTGTTCCACAACATTGCTTATCACTTTCTAGGCCTATACCAAACGGCAAAATTAAATTCTCGTCGAACCATGGCAAGGTGGGTAAGACAATACGAACCAGAAAACTGGAAAAAGGTGAAATATTATGTTGCCCTCTCGACATATTTTAATTATTTATTAACCGATCAACTAACCGATAGTGCTGCGAATATGATTGGTCACTACCCCTTGGATTTTATTACCAGTAAATGGTATAAACCCACCCATGTTAAAGCCGCAGTTTTCAATATTCCCTTATCGATGCTAGTCCCATTAAAAAAACCAGGAGAATTATTAGGTCGCATTACAAAAAAAGCTTCTGAAGAACTGGGATTACTAGAAGGTTTACCGATTTATGCAGCGGGTCCAGATAAAGCTGCCGAAACCCTTGGTACCGGTTGTATAACCAATGATGTTGCGAATTTATCATATGGAACCTCTGTATCCATGACCGTACCAAGTAAGGTTTATGTTGAACCCGAACCCTTTTTACCTGGATACCCTTCTTCACTTCCTAACTTATACAACATTGAAGTTCACATCAACCGCGGGTATTGGATGATTTCATGGTTCCGTGATAACTTTGCTCACAAAGAAACCGCTGAAGCGATGATTGATAAGATGGCCGTTGAAGAAAAATTAAACCAACAAATGATGAAGATTCCACCCGGTTCAGAAGGGTTGGTCTTATCACCTTATTGGGGACCAGGATTAAGAAGGCCTGAAGCAAAAGGCGCGATTGTTGGTTGGAGTGACGTTCACACTAAAGTTCACTTATATCGTGCGATTGTCGAAGGCATTGCCTTTGGAATTCAAGAAGGTTTTTTAGGCATGCAAAAACGATTAAAACACAAAGTGAAAGAAATCCGGGTTTCAGGCGGTGGATCAAAATCAGATGCGATTTGCCAAATCACCGCTGATATTTTTAATTTACCTGTATCAAGAGTACAAACCAACGAAACATCGTCACTCGGTACTGCAATCGCAGCTTTTTTAGCCAGTGGTGATTTTGCCAGTCCAGAAGCAGCGGTGCAATCTATGGTCCAAGTTTCTAAAACGTTTAGTCCTAATCCAGACGCAGTGAAACGTTATCAATACTTGTACCATAAAGTTTATGCAAAAATTTACCCTAAGTTACTTAATCTCTATCGTGATTTAATTAAATTTAACCAATGAAAAAAATCATTCTTGTGTTCGCAATGGAGGCGGAATTAGATGCCTTTAAATCACAACTTAAAACCCCAACTCAACCTCATGATGGCGTCGAAGAAATTCACCTATCCCGACAAACTATACGCTTGGTCTTAACCGGCATTACGATGTTAAATTGCTATAAATTACAACAGCACATCCATGAATTTAAACCTGATCTTGTGATGCAAATCGGAACCTGTGCGGGATTAAGAAAACAAAAAATTGGTGATGTGATTCACGCCCAGACTTTCTATAATGCCGACTTAGACTTAACTACCTTTCAACGACCTCTAGGTCGCTTATACCCACATGAAAAAGTGAACATTCAAAATCCAATTTTAGTTTCGGGTTCTACATTTTTAGACTCAGAAAAACGTGTTAAAGAAGTGATTCAGCAATTTGACGCGGATGCATTTGATATGGAAAGTTTTGGTTTTTATACGATGTGTGAACAACAAAAAATCCCGTTTTCAAGTATTCGTGGCGTTTCAGATAACGGGCAAACCAATGCCAATACAACGTTTGAAATGAATGTAAAGAAAGCGGCTACCGCTGCAGCAATCTATACAATGCAATATCTTAAAAACCTTCAATGAAAACCATTTATTCCCCAACCCATTCTTTGGTTAATTTAAGTAATACGATTCTTGCACATTATCAAATCCCCACCAATCATCCACCGATTAAGAAATTGTTGGATGCGCTAAAGGGTAAGCAGAAAATTGCGTTTCTGCTTTTTGACGGGATGGGTCAATCCATATTACGAAGGCATTTACCGTTTTATGCTTGGCTAAGAACCAAAACATTATGTTCGATTACATCAACATTTCCTAGCACCACCGCGGCCGCAACCAATGCGTTTTTATCAGCAAAACATCCCAATGAAATTGGCTGGTTGGGTTGGGCCCAATATTTTCCTGAACACGATAGAATTCTTGAATTATTTACCGGCAAAGATTCCTTGCTTCAACAACCTGCACTACCGGCAACTGAGGTCCAAAAAACAATTCAATATCAATCGATTTTTCAAACTCTCCAACAACACCAACCCAATTTAGCCATTTATCAAGTATGGCCAGATGTTCGCCCTGGTGGATACAAAACCATCGATACATGGTTTCAACGTTTACACGAATTAGGACTACAATCAGGACCTAGTTTTACATATGGATATTGGTTAGATCCAGATAAGACCATTCACCAACAAGGGGTTCGTCCTAAAATGATTCAAACTATCATCCATGATATTCAATCGCGTTTAAAACGATTAGCCGAACAAAATCCAGACACAACCTATATTGTCTTCGCGGATCATGGATTAGTGGATGTTTCTTTTTTAAGTATTCAAGCACAACAAGAAATTTATGCTTTACTTAAGCGAAGCTTTTCACTAGAACCACGTGCCGCTACCTTCTTTGTGAAT
>VHBF01000012.1 GCA_016872075.1 Bacillota bacterium
TCAAATCAAAATAAAGGATGATATTTTGTTTGGGGTGATAACTACTGACCCAAGGGTTTTTTAATCCTGAATCAAACCCCTCGCGGGTAAGATGTGCGGCAATGGTGCCTTGATATGCTAAATCAACGGTGGGTTCCATGAATGAAATCATGTGGCCTTTTTCATTTTGATTGACTAAGAATCGAATAGAGGATGGGGTTGGTGTTTTACCTTCCATCATCGCTAAACTTGAATTTGGCATGACCAAAGGTTCAAGTCGTTGATTGGTTTTTGGATGTAAGGTGCTCACAAGCGTATCACCAAAGACCATTAAGGTTTTCACCATGTGGTCTGGTAAATCTAAGGCTTCAACACCACCTTTTAAATTGAAGGTATACAAGCCATCGCCACCCGTCCAACCTTGTCTTTGTTTAAATAGCTGTGACCATTCATGGTCTTCACGGGCAATATACCCATCAACAAACTCAACATCGAGAGAAAAATCTCCTTGGGTTTGAAGTTTAAGATAACGAACGGACAACCCTTTGAAATCAATGTTATCCGAGGTTTTTAAATTAGTTTTGACCCAAAATACTAAGTCAGGGGAATACATCAACGTGATTGCATGTGGTCCTCGATAGGCAGCCTTGCCAAGAAATACCAATTTACCAAAATCCAAGACACCTTTAACCGATTGATAGTTCAATTTTGTTGCCTCTTTTGCTCAATAATATTGCGATATTCATAACATGCAGGGTTGTAAAAATTGAGGGTGTACTCAACCAGCTTCCCATTTTGATCATATGCGCGTCTTGTGCGCATCAAGACCACTAGATCTTGATTAAGAAGAAGTTTTTCTTGTAGAAAGGGATTGGCAACCTTTGCAGAAATGGCTTCTTCAAGCCTGGTAAAGTAAATACCATTTTCAACCAAATAAGCATACAAAGAACCATAAAGTAAATGTTTGGTTGCAGTGAGGTTGATGAGCGGTAACAAATAAGTTTCAGAATACACAATTCTTTGTGCGGTATTCCCACGCAAACGACGGAATAAATAAAGGGGCGATCCTAGGGGAATTGAGAAGATGTTTGCTAGGGTTGCATCCGCGACTATTTTTTCCAATTCAGCTTCTAAGGTTTTTGTATCGAGACGCATTTCTTTTAACTCATTGGTATAACTTTGGGTGTAAAAGAAATCTAGGCGTTCTTTATCTGATTGATCGACAACAGTCCCTAAACCTGGTGTGCGTTTGATCAGTTGTTTTTCTTCTAAGGCTTTCAAGGCCTGACGAATCGTAATTCGACTAACGCGATAGAGTTTTTCAAGCTCTAATTCAGTTGGTATTAACTCGCCTTTTTTCCAAACCTTATTGTTAATCTTTTCTTCTATATCTAATCGAATTTGTTGGTATAAAGGAATTTTTGACATGCGCATGATTATCGAATCCTTTGTTGAGTTTCCGGATCAAATAGATGAAGGTTTTCCGCTTGAAACTCTAAACTAACAACGGCCTTATTCTTGGTGAGACTTAGTTTTTTAAGTTGATGTGTCGGTAGTTTTACAACAAGTTTTTCTTCTTTAGAGATATCCCCATAAAGGATGGAATCGTGGCCTAGTAACTCAGTATTTTCAACTGCAAGATTGAGTAAATGTTGTGTATCAACCTTTTTTACATCCATATCATCAGGACGAATCCCTACCAATATGTCTTCTTTTTGAAACGCAAGTGGTTTAGGTAACGCAACTTGATAACCATTTGAGAAAACAATGGCTTGTTTGATGTACTTCGCCTTGATTAAATTCATAGTTGGCGCACCAATGAAAGTGGCAACAAAGACGTTGGATGGGAAGCGATAGACTTCATCGGGGGTACCGATTTGTTGAATAACCCCCTCATTCATGACAACGATGCGGTCTGCCATCGTCATCGCTTCGACTTGATCGTGAGTCACATAAATCGTGGTGGCTTTGACTTCTCGATGAATCCGATTGATCTCGTAACGCATTTGGACACGAAGTTTAGCGTCAAGATTGGATAGCGGTTCATCCATTAAGAAAATCGCTGGGCGTCTGACAATGGTCCGACCAAGCGCAACCCGTTGTTTTTGACCACCCGATAACTGCACCGGCTTCCTTTTTAGATATTCTTGAGGAAATCCTAGAATTTTAATGGCTTCTTTGACACGGATGTCAATTTCTTTTTGTGGTACTTTTTGGACTTTTAAGCCATAGACAAGATTGTCATAAATGGTCATATGAGGATACAATGCATAGTTTTGAAACACCATTGCGATGTTACGATCTTTTGGTTCTAAGTCATTCACTTTCTTTTCTTTGATGTAAATTTCACCAGAAGTTAAAGTCTCCAAACCTGCAAGCATGCGTAATGTGGTGGTTTTTCCACAGCCAGATGGACCAACCAAGACAATAAATTCATTCTCGGTGACTTCCAAATCAAATTGATGGACTGCTTGAAATCCGTTAGGAAAAATTTTCTTGACGTCTTTGAATGTGACATATGCCATATGTTTTATCTTTAGTGATATTTTATCTCAAGCATAATTCAAAGGTCAATACTTTTTTATAACATATATATAACATTTATAATTATGTTCGTTTTTGTCGATAAAATTTTAAAAAGTTTGTTCTTACTTTGATTTAATTGGAGCGATTGAAATAAATCGTGGATAATAGATGTTGGCGTCCATTAAAGAAGAGAAATCGGTTGAATTGACGTTATAAGATATCCACATTTTGTCATGGGTACTTAAATTTGGGTGTAATTTCGCATTGTAAGTAAACCCACCTTTAAATTGCGTATGTTCAAGCGTTTGATAAATAGTTTGATAAGGCCCAAAAGGCCCGATTGGACTATCGCCAATCGCATAAGCGACGGTCCCGCTTAAAGTGTTTTTCATGACAGTTAATATATATTTGCCAGCATAATAGCCTTCGCCGATTCGTGTTACCGAAAGCTCGGCACTGACTTCTGATTTAATCGTCTTGACGCGATGTATGTTTGGCTGCCAACCTTCATCTGTATAAAATTCCCATGCATTAAAGTTGTGCAAATCTTCAAGGATAAAACGACCAGCAACAAGATTACGTCCTTGTAAGTCTTTATACCCATAGACATAGATGTATCCGTCATGAGGACGATGGTCCATAACGCCTGCGCCAAAGTAAATGACACCATTGTCGGGGCTTCGTGTCATCAACGGCGTGCTGAAGTATGTGGTGTCCTGATATTGAAAGCGATCTTCTGCAATAGGTACGGCAATCATGCCAACGCTATTAACGGTAAAAAAGCCGTTTGCGTTTTTAATTAATAATGGAAAATTATATAAATGATCCTCTGCAACAAATCCATCTTGAAGCCAAAGTCTTGGTTTTTGCACCGCATCTGGTTGGTCGACAATGGTATCGAGTGCTTGAATGTTTGCATAAAGCAATTGCTGATTACGATCCAAAAAAAGAAGCTTCCCTAGACCAACATAACTTTCGTGATAGCTTGAGTGAATTTCAATTTTTACATAACGATATTCGCCCATAGGAAATGAAATTTTCTGAGTGTAAGGTTCAAGGCTGTTTCCGGATGTTTGCAAAAGGGTAATTGCTTCGATGAGCACCATTTGATCAAGCGCTAGGCCGGCATAGACTGTTATGGCTTTTGCACCATAAGAGGGATTGGCATTGTAATTCCATAGGTATAACGAATCGATTGCTTGGGGGGCAAAAAAATCTAAAGTAATCGCATTCGGGATGGTTGTAGACAACCAACTGATTCCTAGATCTTGGTTAGTTAATTTTCCTTCAGGTGTTTGGGAAAAGATGAAACCATCGGCATCTAAAAGATTCCTCGGTTGATGCCCCATGTAGGATTCAGGTTTTATAGGTGATATGGGTAACCCTTGATTGAGATCATAATCAAAACTAAAAGCATTTTCACTGATTGGAACATCATGATCAAGATAACCAAAGGAATTATTAATAAGGGTAACAGGTGCTTGCCTTCGATAAGTTTCTGGATTAACTTCCCCAACAAAAGTATCGCTAAAAACAAAACCAGTGGTTTGGTGTGGGACACCAATCTCATCCCCTCCATGATTTAAATCGTAGGTAAAAATGCCATCGGCACCGGTCCAACCTGAAGTTCTCAAAAAATAATCTGAATAAGTCTTATCGTATTGAGCAATAAATCCTTCGTCCATGATAAAACGAATGTCTGTAAATCCTAAGTTTGGGGCGTTGGCAGGAAAGATCATCTTCACCGCTTGAGCGTAAAAACCATTCGTTTCTAACCATGTAACCTCATCTAAAACATTGATGTTGGGAAGGATCCTTGTATAGGTTAAACCATTGGTTGAAAAATCCACACTAAGTTTTTCGATCCGGTTAATGTTGATGGATTGTTGTTCAATCTCAATTCGGGAAATTGGATAAATGGCATCAAAACGAAAGACAAGTTGATGATTGATGGCATCCGTTTCCGCTAAAACAAGAGGATATTCTTGTTCGCTTTCACACGTTTGAATGAAGTTATGAGGATTGGTAAGGACATCACCGTTTGGAATGGTCAAACTTTGAATTGGAATCACATCATCAATATAAGTGGCGGTGGTGGCTGGACAGATAGAAAGATCGTCTTCATAAATAAAGTTAGAACTTGAGTTTTGACAAGCCACCAATAATAAAAAGAGAGTGATGGAAGGAAAGTAAGTTTTGAAATTCATAAATTTATTGTATGCAATCATCGTCATCTTTTCTACATAACAAACTAAAAGTATTTATAACAAACTTCTAAACAACCTTCCTTCGTTCTTAACATTGTTTTTGGTTATTTTAATCTTGATATAATAACATCATGGAAAATCAAAAACCCATCGTATTAAAACTTACTCCAACCTTTAAAGAACGGATTTGGGGTGGGCAAAAACTTAAACCATATTATTCAAATTTACCTGCTGGAAATATTGGAGAGTGCTGGGGTATATCTGCTCATCCTCAAGGTGAATCGGTTGTGACCAATACTGAAGCAAAAGGCCTAACCCTTAGTCAAGTATATGCTCAATATCCACATTGGTTTAATGGTGCGAAGTCCTCGAGTTTTCCACTCCTTGTAAAAATCATTGATGCCCGAGAAGACTTAAGCGTGCAAGTCCATCCTGATGATGCCTATGCGCAAAAGCACGAACAACAATTTGGTAAACACGAATCATGGATTGTACTGGCAACAGGTGACCATCCGCGCATTCAACTTGGTCATCACGCCAAAACTAAAGCTGACTTTCAAAAAGCAATTGAGGACAAATCATGGGCAACTTTATTACAATACTCACCTTTAGCCAAAGATGACGTGGTGGATATTGCCCCAGGAACTCTGCATGCGTTATGTGCTGGCACCATGGTCCTAGAAATTCAACAGTCGTCTGATGTTACTTATCGCGTTTATGATTATGATCGGCGCGACAAACATGGACAATTAAGACCACTCCACTTATCCAAAGCAATTGAGGTTACCACGGTTCCTTTTGTGCCGCCAAAACAAACAATCTTAAACCGGAATGTGCATCATCAATTAATGACGCTCATTGAAAACTCTCATTACATGATTGAGTCTATTTCTATTAATGAAAAAAAAGATATCCGATTACCTTTAACCAAATATCGACTTGGCACGGTGATTGAAGGCAACATTTGGATTGGACATGAACCTTTTTACCAAGGAGATCATTTCATCATTACGAGCACTCATCATCAATTTTCATTACATGGTAAAGGCATGATCATCTTTACACAGACGAAGAATTAATATGAATCAACGCTGGTTATTTCAAGGGGATTCGATCACCGATTCCGATCGTAACCGATTGTTAAGTGATGACGTAGGTCAGGGTTATGTAAAGTGGCTTGCAGAAAGTTTAAAGTGTGATTATCCAAACATTATTTTAATCAATCGAGGCATAAGTGGTCATCGCACCCACGACTTGGTTTTAAGATGGCATCAAGATACGATTGCCATCAATCCAGATCGATTGTTTTTATTAATTGGTATCAACAACATTTGGCACCAATACCTACTAAACAAACCAGCCTACCTTTATGAATACAATCATCATTTAAGATGGATGCTTAATGAAACAAAGAGATTCTTACCACACACAAAAACGACATCAATATATGGTCGATTTTTTGATGCAATTCTTTGAAGAAGAAAATGCGCCAGCGTGGCAAGCCTATTTAACTAAGTTTTTAAAAAGATAAATTTGTATCTTATTTTTAAAAGTTGATATCGACAATCATTTTTTTCACATTTTCTTTTTTTAACCAGGATTGAAGGTGCGTTATGTTTTCAATATTAGTGTGGTGATTAAGACGATGAATTTCTGAAAGGATTCTATCTTCTATAGTTTTTGGCGATTGATAGTTTTCATGTTTCAAGCCTTGGAGTTGTTCTTCTAGATAAATCATTAAATAGCGTCTCAATAAACCTAAAATAGAATCCTCAAGCCAATAGTGAAACTCAATATCACCAATCTGGTTTTCTAGTTTTTTAAAGGCTGCATATAAAGGTAATCCATCTTGGGCCGTTCGATAAATATCAACAAAAATTTGATTGGCTTTTATTTTTTGATTTAAGAAATCAAATGCGTCTTGATGAATGATGGTGATTTTGTTTTGGTGGGGAAGTAAAGGTTGAATGTGTTTACGATAAAGGTCAATAACCTGCTTATCTTTTTCAACGACAATGACTTTATCAACATTATCTTTCATTGCCGCCATCGAAGCAAAATAACCTAATCCCAACCCCAATGCGACGACAGTACCCCTAACCTTTGCCAGTGGTGCCGCCATGGTTTCGATTTCAAAAGGAGTGATGCTCATACAAGTTACATCACGTTCTTTTAGTGCAAGAAAAGAAAATTTTTCTATGAAATATCCAATCGGGGTTATATCAAGGAAGTCACCGTGCTCAAGGGTTATCACATCCCCACAAATTACCGGTTGAAATGGCTTGTATGAATCTCGAACTAATTTCCATTTTCCAGATGATTTTAATGAGTTTTTCATGGATTGATAAAAAGGGTTACCAATGTAGTCTTTCAATTGGAGTTCTTTGATACTTGCATTCGTAACTTGATTGAGAAGGTCTTTTTGAATCGAATTGGACAGACTTAAAGCAAGTTTTGAGTGGATTAACGCTTTCATCATTCCTAATGATTTGCTTCCTTTATTCATTGTTTTATCTTGATCAAGGAAACTATTTAAAAGTGAAGTTTGATCGAAAAATAGGCTAATCAATGCATCAGATAGATTCATATTAAAATGATGAACCTTAAGCAATTGAAGAATCTTGTTTTTAATCGTTAAATTGTCTTTGATTAACATGCATTCATTATACGTAACGAATGGAGGTTGAGGAAAAAGTACAAAGGCTTGATTGAGTTAGTGAAATGGTTGTGAGGAAATTAAGCTTGATAAAAAGACCATGTACCATCAGACTTGGTGGTACTCGGGACACAATCACCACAAGCATCTTGGCTTGTCCAACTGGTTAAGGTAAATAAAGTTTCGTTGCCTACAAAGACTAAATCCTTGGTTTGATTAACGATTTGACTTGCTTGATTTTTTCTTAAAAACAACAACGATGTTGGGGCATAGTCATCGAGTTCAGTTGGTTGGAATGTATAAGAATATACACCATCGCTCACTTCATTTAAGGTTGGCAGTGCATTCCAATTGGACGCCCTTCCATTACCCCAATAATGAATGTGATAGGTGAACTCACCATCACTGACCCAATCGACTTCGGGACTATTTGCTAAAAAATAAACGGTAATCGTGTGGTCGACTTCGGATGTAGAAGCTGGTGTGGATTCAGATACATTCCCACAGGACACTAAAAATAACGGCATCACAACCGACATCAATTTTGATAGTTTCATAAATTTACCTCTTGTAAATTACTCTACAACGAATTAATAGAAAAACGCCCACAGCTTTTAAATGGTGGGCGTTTTCAATGCTCTCAAGGATTAACTTAAGCGACTTCAGCTCTTATTTGATTAATTAATGCCACAATCGCAGCATTATCAAATGTATTCAATAAGGTGTAATCAACCGGCACACCACCTTCGATATCGGTGTAGGTACGATTTTCATTCTCATCGACCGATACATTGGCAAACACATTATTCGTGGAACGTAATAATAAGGTTCCATCTGGCGTCACAAATAATCCAATCGAAGCCGCGCCGCCCGATGATTTGGTACCTATAATTTTTGCAACACCCATTTCTTTAGACATGGAGGCCATTAAATTAGCGGCACTAAAGGTCACCGATGATGTCATCACATACCAGTTGTAATCATAAGCAACATAATCACTTTCATAGAAATAAGTAGCAGCAGATCCATCTGCAGGATTCATGGAACTATATTGAATCAAATCTTCCGTCATATAACCAAGCAATCTAAAGACGGCACCCACGTTACCACCCGTATTGAATGATAAATCAATAATTACATCTTCCACGGTTTCAGGGAGGGTGGCGAGAATGTCATTGACATAGGTTGGAGTATCAACATTAAATCCTCTAATAAAGATAACGGCAATGGTGTCGTTATCAAGTAAACGTGAATTGGGTGGCATCTTACCAACACCAAAGGCGGCATCAATTAAATCCTCGGTTGCCCATAATCCACGATAGAATGCTTGAGTCCCAGGTCCTAATTGATCTAATGATGTTAAAGTAATTGAATAAGTTGGTGATTCATAAAATCCAGGTGATTCGTGCCATGTATGCAAGTCATCTAACCCATAAGCAAAGTCAAACAAACCTTGGTAAAGTTTTTGATCATTACCGGTTAGAATTTGATCCGCAAAGTCTGCTAAATAATCATAGAAACTATCAATTTGTTTATAAGCTTTTAAACCATAAAAATAATCAAAAGCCAACGCCAAGAAGTGGAAAGTTAATTGCCTAACATCCTTATTCATGGATTGATTATTAAAACTACTCGTCTTCATTTGCCCAATTACAGGACTGGAACTATCAAGCGCTGTAAATGTATCAAAGCCGATTAATTTATCACCATTGTAATAAACATCGTAATAAAGAGAGTGTAAGAAAAATAAATTGAGAATAGAGACAGGTGCTAAATACATGCCGTTGTAACGAATTAAATCAATTCTGTAATCATCTAAATCGATCACCACTTGATTCGCATCCACGCCAATCCCACCTAAAAAAACCAATCCATCGGAAAAATTAGTTTCGGTGGATTTTACATAATTTCCAAAAAAACTGAAATCATCAACGGTAATCGTATTCGCTTGAAAATCTATCGAGGCTTCATAATCCCAAAAAATGGGTTCATTATTATCGTCTACATCTTCCAAGCGGTAACTCACCACCATCAAATCACCATCTTCCACAAATTGAAGAATGGGAAAATCTACAGCACCATCGACCATGCCCATAAAATCTTCTAGGTTCATGTATGGGATGGTTCCGGTTTCAGAGAAATAAACATTGACTTCGGGTTTATTGGTGACTAAGTATTCTTCCGAGGTATTTTCAAAAGGAAGTTTTACTGATCGATTTAAGATTGGATAGGAAATTGGATTCACTTGGACTTCGAGTGAACGCGTTCCAGACAAACCACCATGGGTTGCGGTCGCTGTTAAAGTAACCGTTTCTGATTGGCCATAAACAGGAATTTCAATATGTCCACCACCTGGAGAAATAATATGTGGATGCGATGAAGTCCACGTAATATTAGAACGATTGGGTCCTCTTACAGGTAAAACAGCACCCAAGGTGTAATTTAAAGAAGCGAGATCTAAATTAATGCGATCTAAACTCGTCAATGCAGTGCTGCTGGAACTTGTGCTTGCACTACTTGAAGACGAAACCTCCTCACTTGACGAAGTGATATCACTCGAAGATGAAAGATTCGACGTTGAGTCTTCACTTTCCGAAGTAACAGAATCTAAAGTATTAGAACTGACAAATGAAACCTCTCCACCCCCACATGCAACAAGTACGAGTATAAGAAAACTAAATGAGTTTAAAGATTTTAACTTCATAAGACCTCCTTATTAAATTGAATGTCATTATCATTGATAAATAGTTAAATTGCAAATGCAAACACCCACCGCATCAATGTTGCAAAAAGTAGCAAACCTTCAATCTTATTCTCGAAAAATACTGAATTTTCATGAATATTTTAAGTCTTTGAAAGCGTTTTCATTACAGTTGAGAGGCTTCTATTAACACTCGATAAATACGAAATAATTTCACAATAAATCTAATAGAATGACCAGATTCAAGGTTTATTAGATTTTTTTTATTTACATTTTTTTACTTTTCTATGTATAATTATTTTCGATTCATATGGAGGTGCTATATGCATTCAAAAGTAAAGTCTAGTTTTTTCCTAACTTTATTTGCCATTGTTCTCTCCGCATGCGGCGTGACACCATCATCGTCAGCCTCATCGCAAACTACTAGTACAACTACTAGTTCTTCTAGTGCATCAACTTCAGTCACGCCTTCGAGTCAAGAAACCGTTGTGGTTACCTTTGACGCAAGAGGTGGATCTGCAGTTGCGCCAGCAAGCGTCGCGAAAAACGGCGCCCTTGCTGCTCCAGCCACTCCTACGCGTGCTGGATATCGGTTCATGGGTTGGTTTAGAGGTAAGCCTGGTTTAACTTGGTTAGAACCAGCAGCTCAACAATTCCCATTAACGGTTGCAAATGACTTAACATTATTTGCATATTGGGAACCATTACAATCCAAGGCAGTTAACTATTCGACTGGTGAAACTTATTTCTCCACGATTAGCTCAACAGCTCAACGATTTATCTTAAACCCAATGACTTATGAAACTGCCACTGAAAACGAAATCATGGCTTCCTTATCAACTTCTTTATTCTCCTCTGAAGTTGACTGGGGCAAGGCGATTGAACAAGGCGTTGCTGATTTTATCGGCGACTTTTCTAAGATCGAAGCTAGAGAATTCAGTATTGAAGCTTTAGACTTTATCACCATCTTACAAGGTGCG
>VHBF01000013.1 GCA_016872075.1 Bacillota bacterium
AATCGTAAATCGGTAGGGGTTGAGTTCATGATGACTTTTTTAATCGACTTGAGAATGTTTTTTTCATTCATGGTTTTAAGACCTCTTTCATTTTTTTGATGGCAGTTTGATATTTCCACAAGACAGTCCCGATTGGGATTTTTAACATCGTTGCAATTTCTCGATGCTTGTATTCCCCCAGCGCATATAAGAAGAGAATCGTTTGCTCATCGTTTG
Organism: Bacillota bacterium; assembly: GCA_016872075.1. Classification (GTDB taxonomy): domain Bacteria; phylum Bacillota_I; class Bacilli_A; order RFN20; family CAG-826; genus UBA970. The sequence continues at coordinate 217 of VHBF01000013.1, forward strand.
CCAGCACCTTTTTTGCAATCCGGATGATTGGGGATGATAGATCATAAACATCCCTATCGCTGGCTACCGTTTCTTCTAACGTTTCACGATCAACTTGCGCTTCGTGCTTGCGATGTTTGAGAAGGTCAAACGCCGTATGCTTGGCAATCGTCAGCAGCCAATTCATCCCATTCAGATTTTCCCGATAGGAATCAATCTTTTCTAACACTTTTAGATAGGTTTCTTGCATCACATCTTCCGCAAGTTGTTGATCGTACAAATAGGGAATAATGGATGCAAAAACTGCTAACCTTGTGGTGTCATAAAGAGTTTTAAGTGCCGCTTGCTTACCTTGTTGGATTTCCTTAAGCAAAGTATTTACGTTGTTCATCTACTTCACTTTATTACAAATCCACTGTCTTTTTGTTAACGAGATGACTCACGTGAAGTCAACCGTCTTATAAGTAATACGATTGAACGGTTCGTTTTATTGGTAAAGGTGATCATCCATCCAGAAAGGTTGGTTTTTCTTTCTCAATCCATCCTTTTTGCTGATAAACAATATAAAAAGGTTAAATCTTATATTGTTGTGTAAATAACTTAATAATTGCCTTTAAATCATCGGTCAGATAACCTAAAACTTCGGTTTTCAAGGATTGGGGGACCCCATAGAAGGCTTCGGCAATTGAACCTGTCATCGCAGCAACAGTATCAGAATCTCCTCCGATTGAAATCGCATTTCGAATCGCATCTTCAAAATCTTCGGATTCTAAGAAGGCAACGATTGCTTGTGGGGTACTCCCTTGGGCTGTGACATCAAATTGATACGTAGGCCTAATCTCATCTAAGGTGAATTTCAAAGGATAGTAATGCTTTTGGATGTAGGTTTGGATGTCTTTCTTGGAATGGTTGGTTTTCGCTAAATAGGTGGCGATAGCAATCGCTTCAGCAGCCTTGATCCCTTCTGGGTGATTGTGGGTAACCTCTGTAATTAAATGAGATAGAAACTTGACTTCTTCAACGCTATTGGCGACATAGGCAACAGGCGAAATGCGCATTCCAGCGCCATTGCCATAGCTGTTATAAGGCTTGGGATTTTTGGAACGTAACCACAGTCTAAAATGACCCCCATAACCTGAATGAGGGTATTGAAGGCCAATCCGTTGCATCTCTTGAATCAAATACGTTTGCCAACCTTTGAGATCTTGATTGAGATTGAGTAAGGCTTTGGCAACCGCTAACGTCATCACCGTATCATCGGTAAAAAAATTCTTTTTCGTGAATAAAGGAAAGGCTTTTGTCTTAATGTTGTCCCACTCATATATAGAGCCAACAACATCCCCAATAATTGTTCCAAGCATCTGCATATCCCCCTATGCAAACAAAATTATAGCAAATGACATTTTAACCTTATTAATGGTTCATTTTATTAAACCTGGATGGAAATTGTTGATATGTAATAAATCTATTTGCATGAAAGCAAATTCAGTTGATAATACAAGGGGGAGTCTAATGAAAAAAATACTTAATCAAATCCACATTATTCAAAGTGATATCACCAATGCAAAAGTAGATTGTATCGTCAATGCTGCCAACGAACGTTTAATCAAAGGTGGAGGCGTGGATCACGCGATTCATGTTGCAGCAGGTCCTTCTTTACCGATTGCCTTAAGAAAAATCGGAGGTTGCCCTACGGGTGAAGCTGTATTGACGCCAGGATTTAACCTTCAAGCGAAATGGATTATCCACGCAGTTGGACCGATATGGGACGAATTTGAAAATCATATGGAACTAAAACGACTCTTATCTAAAACTTATGAATCCATCTTTCAAATTGCCCAATCCCGTGGATTTCAATCTATTGCCATTCCCAATATTTCTACTGGGGTCTATGGATTTCCAAAAGAGGAGGCTGCACAGATTGCGTTAGTGACCACCCAACAATTCCTCATACAAAACCAATCCAAGATGAAGGTTATCTTTTACTGTTATGAAGATGACAATTATTCAATCTATCAAAAACTCCTAAGCAATTTAATGTAAAAAAATATAATCATAACATTACAAATCCTCCCCATTTTGTGGAATTCATCCATAAAGTCGTAGGGATATTTTGATCAATTTAATCTTTGATTAGAAGGGATTAATCCATAGGAGGATTTGTTTATGGCGCAATGTCCACATTGTCAATCAACGAATGTTGTAGTGACCGAAGAAGTCTTTACGCGAAAAGGCAGGGGGTTTTATTCGTTTATGCAAACCTTGGTGGTCGTGACCATGGTGTTGCTGGGTTTTGCAATCAATAATCTAGGTTTAGGGTTCATACTTGCCCTTGGTGGCGCGATTGTTGTCAGTATCTTTTCCCTGATCAATGCTGCCAAAAAAGCTCATTCAAGAACAAAACATTGATAAGGAGGCGTTTTTTATTCACGGTTCCTATCATACCTTAAATCATGATTCAGTAAATATCGTCTTAGTTGATTTTTTTAGATTGGCCCGGCAATTCAATAAAACCACGGCCCATGACGACACTTGGGAATTGTGCGCGAATCTTTAAATATGCTTGGATAAGTGGGGTGTTTTTTTTAAACACACGTTCATCAATATGCCACTCTATCACATGATGATATGGAGGTTTGCAGCGTCCAGGAATGGTGGAAACCATTTCTTCAATCATCAAGGTCTCAAGATGATCAATCCAAAGTTGGATTTCTGCTTTTGGATGCGACTCACTTAATAAATACCTTGATAAATCTTTAACACGAGCATAAACCAATTCAGAAAAGTTAACAGAAAATAATTGAAACTGTAAGGCATTGAGTCTTGAAAAGTCGCCTTGGTTTGCTTCTTGGAAAGCTTCTAACCAACCCAAATAACCAACTAAATATTGTTCAGCGCTATAGGCAACTTTAGGAAATCCAGCAGATGAGGTTGACACAACGGCCTTCACTGGAATATCCATCGCTTGATTTTCATCACTGGTAATAAAACGTAGATATTCGATTCCATTCTTGAGATGTAAAAACATAATTTTACCGGCAACGTCTCCAAAATGAACCCAATGCGGTTCAATCTTCCCATACCAACCGCTTTCGATGGGAGAGAATAGGTTTTGAAATAGTTTACCTTCTTCCCAGAGGCGGAAATCGACATATACGCGATAAATCGCTCGCCAAGTATTGCGTCTAACCCCCTCTTCAACATCTTGTTTATGTTGGGCATAAACTGCATCTGACATCCCTGCTTCTAAAAACCAAATCGACCATCGTCCAGCCATAGGTGCACCTCCTTGATGCGTGTCTATCAAGAAGGATTTTTAAAATAAAAAACCCTATCGTGACGATAGGGGTTGGTTGCAAATATCTTTGCGCCTACTATCGTCAAGCATTAGCACCTTACTGCCTTCAGCAGGTTGCTGTGTTGTCATCGGGCTTGTCCCTCGAACACTCTTGATAGAACATTCTTATCTTAAAGTATGGAATGTGGCTTCGTCAAGTCGTCTTATCGTTAATCAATTAAATCGTATGCGTCACCGAGGATGATAATCGTTGGATTCACTAAATTCACTTCATATAAAAACTTTATTTCATCAACTTTTTTCTTAACTTTTTAATAAAATTCTTTTGAATTTATTTTGTGAGATAGAAATCAGAATTAAATCTTTGATGAAGAATCCTTGTGATTTGATAAATTTTGCATAAGTTAATAGTTGTTTTTCGTATGCTTCATCTTCAATTTGATTGGTTTTATAGTCGATAATGGTTGCATCTTTTCCTTCCAAAATTAATAAGTCAATGATGGATGTTTGGCCGGTTTTTTCATCTAAATAGGCGTATTCCTTTAATACCTGAGCTTTGCCTTGTTTAACTTGATTTGCAAGGTTCTGCATGATGGGATTTGCCAAAAGTTTATCAATTAAAGCTCGATCTTTGGTGTTCGTAATAAAACTCGTATCCAAGGTTGCAAAATCTAATAAGAATAAACATTCATGGAGATAAGTACCATACATCAGGACTTTGGCATCTACTTCTTCATCGAGTTCTTTGCTCGCCCGTTTTGCGGGGATGGTTTCAAAAGAATGAGAAAGTTGTTTAAAGGTAATCGGAACCCATGATGCGGTTTGGGTTGAGGTCGCTGGTTTAGCAAACTCAATCGGCCATAGCACCCAAGAATCGCGACTGATATCACGAGAGGTGATTTGATCATAGACTTGCATCACATCTGCAAACGACCTTGCTTTTTCAATATCAACAATCGTTTTTGGTTGGCTCGATTCCATCACCAAGGTGATATTTTCTTTAGCCCTGGTTAACGCGACGTACCATAATCGCATTTGTTCAGAAAGAATTGCTTCCTTTTCTTCGTTGAGAATTAAATCTGCAAAGATGGGACGAGCATAGGTTGCCTCTGGGTAAGGTAATTGAATGCCGTAGGTTTTGGAATATTGATACATTCCCTTGGTTTCCACCATATTAAAACCCTTCGAAAGACCGGGATAATAAACATAACTAAATTCTAATCCTTTTGATTTATGAATGGTCATGAGTTTGACCGCATTATCTGTTTCAATATTCGCGGTTATGGTTAAATCGACATCAATGCTGTCGGTTTGTTTTAAAAAGGTTTCAAAGGCTTCAAGGGAATATCCTAACGCTGATAATTGCTCAACGGTATGCATCCAGCCTTCTAACCTTGCAAGGTTGGCAGGTAAATCCGATAGGGTTAAGAGTTTGGTTTCTAATTGCAGTGCTTGGATCAACGCTTGCATCCATTGACCAAGGACTTGGTGTTTTCCTGAATTTTGGAAGCGATCTAAAATAGCGAATAAAGCAAACTCAGTTAATGGTTTTTTACCGATTGCCAATCGATATAATGCATCATCTTTTTCTTGGAAGATAAAACTTCTTAACACCGATACATAGGCCTGAGTCATGTTTTTAATCATCGTAGTTCCTTGATGATGCACCATCAGGGTCATCAAATTTTTCATCACCCGGAAGAAGTCTGAATCCGATAAATCTCGTTCGGCATATACCTCTAAAGGAATACCAACGCGATTAAAGACTTCAATGTAAGCTTCAAAGTTACTTTTGCGATCGATTAAAATCGTAAAGTCTTTAAAGGTAGCTTTCCTCATGGTTTGTTTGTCTAAATCCGCCACCTGAACACCTTGATTTAATTTTTTGAGAATGTCTTGGGCGATGATCTCTGCTTCATTGAATTGTGAATCTTGATCCGTTTTAGCATAGCGAACCACGTCCATGTGATAGGACTGGTTCCGATTCATGAGTTTTGTGTATAACGATTGCCCAAAGGTTAACGCTTGTTCGTGGTTATAGTGCACCCCACCCACTTCATGAGACATCACGTGAGAAAACAGATGATTAATGCCTTCTAGAACTTCCTTGCGCGATCGAAAATTATCTTGAAGGATGATTTTACATTGATGGTGATCTTGACTCAATCCGTAATCAGTAAAGGTATTAAATTTATGATTAAAGATATCACTATTGGCGTTTCTAAATCGATAGATGGATTGTTTAACATCGCCAACCATCATGAGATTTTTCTTGGCAAGTTGTTGTAAAAACGCTTCTTGTAAATCATTCGTGTCTTGATATTCATCCACCATGATAAACATAAATTGGTCTTGAATTTGTTGTTTTAGGATTTCAATTTTCATCAGTTGCATCGCCCGTTTAGCAATGTCGGCAAAGGTGTAACGATGATATTGTTGTTTCTTTGCTTCTAAACGTCGATTCAATTCTAAAAGTAAATCCAAAATCACTTGAACGTGGACTTGGGTCGCATCATAATGCTGCAATTGCCCAGCAATTGGGACCATAGCCGCATCTGCTTTTAATAGACTTAGACTTTCTTTGAGTTTATCTCGTAAAGCCTTATCTTCATCTGAAATGGACTTTGCTTTTAATCTTGGGAAACTAAGTTGGGTTAAGGCGGTCAGTAAGGCATCTAGATCGGGAAGGGCTAATAAGTTTTGGGTGAGGGTGGTGAAAAATTCAGTTTGTTGAGAACTTTCAAACTTGATTGCTAAATGTTGAATAAATTCAATTTCTCGTTGGTAAAAATGGAACAACGCTTCTTGATGCTCATCTTTGAATTGAGTATTAAAGTGTTGGGCAATATATTGCTGGTAATACGAAATTTTATCCACGAGTAAATCGGCTTTTTGTTCAATCCTGAGAATAAAAGCCTTTAATGTTTCATCTTGATTGATGACAAATTGCTTGATGAAGGATAAAAATTCTGGGCGTTTTTGTTCATACTCTTCTGCAAAGAGTTGATTGAGTGTTAACTTTCTTTCAATGCCATAAAGCGTTTCTTCATACACGCCGATGTCATTAGGTAAACCAAGATAATGGGCATATTTTTTTACTAAATAAAGCGCATAGGCATCAAAAGTCATAATAAATGCTGCATCGATTTGCGAAGCGAGATCAAAGGCTTTTGCCGCCAATAATTCCTTGCGAATTCTTGCTTTCATTTCCGCAGCAGCCGCATTCGTAAACGTCAGCATTAACAATCGTTGTAAAGGTACTTTATTCACGAGTAAAAGTTTCAACACCCGTTCCGTGAGAACTTTGGTTTTACCACTACCTGCACCTGCGGCAATTAACACATCGCCATCAAGGTGATCACGGGCTAATTGTTGGGCTTTAGTCAACGTCGCCATCGGTATTGTCTCCAGTTTCTTTTTGTATGAGAGGGATGATTTTTACTTCATGAGGTTTACGGAAACAAGTATCGAGGAAAGGACAATAATCACAAGAAGATTTGTGTTTGATTTCTTTGGGATTGATGGCAAAGTTTCCTTGACGAATGGCCGCACTCGCCTCTGAAATTTTAGTTTTGGCTTGCTGAGCGTATGATGAAATTTCTTCAGCGGACTTGATGTGATTGGATTTCCTAAACCCACCTTTTTTAACCACACTCACGCCTTGAATAAATTGGGTTTTGCCTTGGAGAATGGTGTCATCTAAAATTTGGATTTTTTCAGTTTGATTGACGATAATACCATCTAATTGATAAGACTTCGGATAGTTCATTCCTTCGATTTCAAACGTTTTTGCATTCAAGGACGTTTCAATGATATGTTGAATAAACAAACCAAGAATTTCTTTGTGTTGATAATCGGGATGATTTTCTAACATTAACGCATAAATTGGCAATTGGAGTGACCACCCAAATTCGATGAGATCTTCATCAAAACTTTCCGCACCCGACTTATAGTCCACCACTGAGACATATTCACGACCTTCAGGCGTTCTAAGTAGAATAATCTTATCGATAAATCCAACTAATTTGGTTTGTTCATCGTGTTGATATGTCAATTCCTTTTCAACTTCCATAGATTGGAGTTGCATGTGTCGTTGATGGAAAAAATTAAATTCACAAACTTTCCTGAGTTGGGGTTTGAGATTTTGAAAAAGGATGGTTTCTTTTGCGGTTAAGTTTTTTTGGTTCGTTAAAGCGATTTCAAAAATCTCATCAAATTGATGGATATCATCCTTCATGGTTTCAAACACTTCGTGCGCAAAAGTGCCTAAGTGCATATAGAATTCATCTTGATCCATTGGATTCACTTTTAAAATTCGCCCAACAAAATACTTAAATGAGCATTGGTAATAATCTTTGAGAGCAGAATAAGAAAGCTTTAAGGGTTTGTTGTTAAAATCGGCATCGATTAGCGTAAACGCATGATCAAAAGGTGCAGGGTTAACTGGATATTGTTGACGATACGCGCCTAAGTAAGGATGCGTTTGGTTAAATTGCTTTTCAATAAAGTCGTATTTTACTTTTCGAATTGCTGCTAAAGTACCACTGTAATCGACGCCGTTGACTACATATTCTCCGGATTCGACAACCCATTGGTGCATCGCAATCAACGGTGAAGGAATGGTGACTTTGCCTTGAATGAGGCGAGGATATGAAATCTCGAGATGTTTTGAGCGGACGAACAGATTCTTTAAACGTAATTCACTTTCTTGTTGGCGTTGTTGCGTGGTTAATAATCCTAGTTTACTTAACGTGTTGTCATCCAATAAGCCTAGATCTCTTAACGTCGCAGGGTATTGCCCTTGAAGCAAACCAAGAATAAAGAGATGTTGGTGATCACCTAGCACCCATTGATTCACAACCTGGACTGCCGATTGGTACCGTGCAGTTTTAACCATCCGTTGTTGGGTGATATGTTCCACCAACGCAATACGAGACTTTAAAGGTAATGACGTTAAGGAAAGCGGATTGAGTTGTGATTGGAGTAACCTTGTATCTTCAGGAGCCTCCGTTTGTAGGATCTCCCAAATGGCAGCGAGATTTTCACCTTTACTTAAACGATGGAGCAATTTTTGGGTAATCGGTAAGGAGAATAACGAATGCTTGGACGGTAATTGGATTGGGATTTGAAAATAAAGCGATTGTCTTTCAAGTTCATATCGGTAATCATCACTTGGATTTAAAAGATAAATATCACTGAGGGGAACGCCCTGTTCACTTAAAGCACCAATGCGGTTGAACATCGCGCTCACTTCATCTTCAATGCTCGCGTACACTTTGACCTTAATTTGTTTAGGAAAAGAGGTTTTAGATTGGTAAGTTGCCTGAATATGAAAGCGTTGGAATGCAACGTTTAATTGGCGATCTTCTTGAATATAACCATCAACATACACGACTTTGTTTCGGTATTTTTTTTCCAAAAATGGATTTTTTAAGATTAATTTTTGTAAATTTAAATATTGCCAGATCAGGTCTAGTTTTAAACTTGCATCGATCATGTGATGCTGATCTTCGGGTAATTGTTTTAAAAGTTTTAATCCAAGCGTTGCCTCTTGGATGGAGAGATTTAAATCTTTGAGAAGTTTGGGTAAAACTTGATCTTCATCGATATCAAAAGATAAATCGCTTAGAAACGTTTCCTTGGTGATTAATTGAAATGATAAATGCCATTGGCCTTGTTTTTGCTTTAAATACCAAGCGTGATAAGCTCTTGGGGCAATCACAAAATCAACACGGTCAAGTGGTGGCAGCAACATAGAATGAGATAAATCTTTCATGAAATCTCTTCCATTATAACATTTGAAATTAGAGTAGATTTGGGTTGTAAATCTTAAATTTTTGTAACAGTTAATGTGACGGATTGAGCGGTGACATTGGAAAAACTAACCGTATAACCAATTAGAGAATTGTCATTGAATCTTCCACCTTGATTGTAAAAAAAACTACTATGGGTGGTGGTTGGATTAAACACATCTCCGGCTCTAAACAATGTGTCATTGGATGCTAATTCACCATCAATAAAGGTGTTGGTGCCGTTTTCTTCTAATAAGTGTAGAAGCTTAAAGTTTTCATTTTGTGAATATTCAACCGAGTTACTGTGAGCGATGTAAGGAAAATTGGAGAAACCCACATTTAAGGTATCGGTATAACCACCAAATGCCCCAGAACTATTCGCAAATTTTCCCAAGCGAGCATCGACATGATAAATCTTAACCCCGGGTACGGTAAAACCTCTTAGATTATTCCCTGGATATGCCGCGGCAGCATCCTTTTGATTTAAGCCAGTTGGGGTGTAGAATTCAAAAATTAAATAATTATCAAACGCGGATCCATTCCAATTATTACCAAGTAAAAAGAAATCACCAGATGATTCAAATGGATTGAGTGTGACGGTTGTTGTCGTTTGATTGGTCGTCAAGACATAAGGTTTGGTCCAACCTAATAAATATTTAGAAAACGCGTTATGGTCGAGGATGTTATAGTCCATCATATCAAGGCCACCGGCAGCACCCCAGTCGTTTTCTGAATACGTATAATAGTCATCTAACCCAAACGCATGACCTAATTCATGAATATAAGTATGAGCATCTAAACCATTAGCCCCATAACCTTCAAACATAAAATCAAAACTAGACCACATTAAAGTCATCCCCACGGGACTACTTAAGTTTTGATTGCCAAA
>VHBF01000014.1 GCA_016872075.1 Bacillota bacterium
TCTATTACCAATCCGAAAGTGGTGGATGGTTTAAAACTTAGTCAACCCACTCCATTATTCCCTAGACTCGACCCGCTTATTGAGGTTCCTTTTATTCAATCGACGATTTTTAAAAAATAATTAAGATTTAATTTTACTTTTCACATTCCCTGTGTCAGAAATTGGCATTTCAACCGTGCGATTGTTTTTTTCATCAATGGTATCGACCACACTAAATGGTGTGCCTTGAATGATTTGATATAAGTGATCCATGGTGTGGAAATAAGGATAGATTAAGTCGGCATCAGAAAAACTAAATTCTAAATCATGGACCAGTTTTTCGTGTAATTCAAACAAACCTTCAAAAGAGGTTAACCTAGCGTCTTTTTTAAGTTGGTGATCGACATAATGTTTTGTCATAATCATTTCTTCTACACTCATTGGAATGTAACCTTGCGTCATTTGGTTTGCCGTCCAGCGTAAATGTTCTTGTCTTGCAAGTAGATTACGGATTTTTTTGGCAACAGGCTTATAACGATTCAAATCAGCATCGTTTTTGGCGCGTGGATGCACTTGGTGGAAACGGGATTGATCATCCTCGTCATAACGTTTCATAAATTTATCTTCAGATAAACCTTTCCTTTGTGGGGCGAGATCTAAACCCATTAAGTTGAGTTTAAAACGTAAACTAATCGCTTCATAAAGCAAGTTTTCTTTTTCTTGAGCGAGTAACGCATCAAAAGGTTTATTGGGATTTAAGGTACCATGAATGTTTTTGGCAATGTGGGTAAAGACAGGGTTTGTAATTTGGTTTAATGAATAACCATAATCACCAAAACCAAACGGGATGACATTTGGATTCTTAAAGAGCTGACTTGTTTGCTGATAATCTCGATTCAATATTTGCACAAAGATTTGGAATTTTTGTAAACGCCTTTCAATCGTCCAACTTAGCACTTGTTGTAGTACGCGTAAATTAAATACATCTTCATCAAAGGCGATGACAAAGATTTGATAATCATCAGATTTATGAACTTGATTTGCAATTGCAGTTAAAAACTGACCATCGTTAAAGGTTGTATCGATGGTTTCGCTTGCCGCAGAGATAGGTGGTTGTGGTAAATAATCACGTTTATTCACGTTAGGTGTGGTAAAGGTGCGTATAACACCCGGATTCATCACTGGATCCCGATAGATGTTGTAGGTGATGGGTGGGTTGGCGTAGCTGGTAAATTCCTTTCCAAAAAACCGAGAGGCTTTTGGTGGAAATTGATTTGTCACAAATAAATGCCGATAAACATCTTCATTGGTTTGTCCAAAACCGAGTAAGTGGTATTGGATTTTTACATCTTCCAAAGTCGCCTTTTCAAAATTAATCATCGTCTTTGGTAAATAAGAGGTGAGCGGGAATTCAAGAACAAGTTGTTGCGCGATCAGTTGGTGATAAGAAAAGAACCGCAATTTTTGCTTTTCTTGACTAAAGGATTCGTAGATTGGTAAATGTTGTTTGTGCTGATATAAGATATAAGATTTTAATTTGCTTTGGGGGTGATGTTGATAGTAACGATTGAGTTTTTCCACTAAGGCCATGACGTCCGTATCTTTGGTTAATAAACTTAACAAGATTATGTCTTGTTTTGGGGAGCCCAATAACGAATCTAGTTTTTGATTACTGACATCAAAAGTTGAAAATCCAGGTTTAAAACCATATTTAGTATTAATTTCTTTATTGGCTAAAAGCGCCTTTGGCAAGGCAACGTTAATTGCTTTTGAATGGTGTCGTTTTTTGGTTTCTTTTTCAAAAGACTTCAATAAATAAGTGACTTTTTCATCATCACCCAAGATTAAATAATGGGGTCTTTTTTGGATAAAGAAAAAGCGCATCTTTAAGGCAAGGTTATTGAAGAAAACAGTAAAAATTAAAATATAGGTATAACCAAATCCAATCACGTGAATAGCGTATGCCGAAAGTAAAAACAGTAAATCGTTGTTGATGCGATTACTAATTTCAGTGGTGCGAAAAATTCCTCTGAGAATGGCGGTCGTGTTACCGAAAGCTTTGAGAACTAAATCAATTGTATTTAAGGTCTCTCCATTACCAATTAAACCGTAAATATATAAGGCAACACCAAGGACAATAATCCCCATAAAGAAATGAAACTTATACTTGGATAAATCTAAATAGATCATCGCTGCAATTAACCCCAATGTACCGATAAATAGAAGTAAAGAAATCAAATCCATTATTGAAACCATCCCGCAATTTGAACACCCAAATAAACCAATAGTGAGGCTACCAGTAATATCAGCAGTAATTTCCAATGTTTAAATATCCAACGAATCAGTTGATAGATGAACCCTGTCGCACCAAACAAAAATTTAATTGGAGCTACCACCACTTTAGCCAACGTTTTAAAAAACATTTTCATGCGATGACGAACCCTCGGTAATCTTGCTTTTTTATCGGTTTCGTAAACTAAACTTTGAACAGGAACCGCATAACGATGACCTTTTTCTTGATAAGTTAGGTGATAGATTTTAATTTTGGATAAGGTCGTTTCTTCGTAATCATAATCAGTGCCATTTTTTCTTTTTAAGATTGCTTGACTATAACGGTAACCAAATTTAGGACCAATCACCAAGACATAGGTATAGTTTTGGGTTTGTTTTTCTTTTACCTTTACTTGATCATTAATTTTATAAATCGAGTGATATCGATATTGTTTATACGTAAAGAAATTTTGGATTAAATTCCAATCTGATTTTTCACCCGTTTCTATTTTTCGTGGCTCTTTTGCAATGGTTTCATTTTTATTTAAAAGAAAAACATCACCATCAACAGAAGGGTCGATATCTTTTTCATCGATTACTTTTTTTGCTTGATAAACATATCGTTTCTCTTCATAACTTACCCTCATCTCTACAACATGTTCTGGAGTCAAATATTGCTTTTGAATCGAATCAAAAAGATTAAACGCTACATAGTATAATTTGGTTGCTTTTGCTTTAAGCGAAGAAATATCTTTGTATAAGAATGGCCGACCAAGAAAGTCCTCTACTTTGTTTTGGACTGTCGACATATCAATGATGTCATAAAGTAGTTCACCCTCAAGTTGGGTTTGATAATATTTTTTGGAGTCATAATAATAATGATCGTTCAACACCCCAAAAATATGGTCTTCTTGAACATGAAGGGTCGTTCTTTTTAGCACATCATCGACAAATACATATTCTGAAACTTCAAGTTTTCCTGGTTTAAAGGGTGTGGTGATTACGTATTTATGGACAAAACCCTCTTCATCTTGAATTTGGACACCATAACGGTGCTTATTGATGACCACTTCCGACAAATACTGGCCGGGTTCTGGGAGATAAAAAAAGATGACAAGTTCTTTTTTATTTTCGAATAAGCCTAAAATCGTCGCATGTAATAGAGTCGATTTTGCATCACGATATTTTTTAAGGTCTAAATTAATTAAAAGTGCATCTTCCACTAACGGAGAATATCGGTCTAATTTGAACTTATTAAGGAGAATCGTTTCGTCTTTCATGATTTTATTATACTCGATTCAATCACGTGAAATATCTTAATTCTTGATATAACGATGAATAAAAAAGTTGTTATCGTTATAATAAACTAGAGGTTTATATGAAACTCTATCAACACTCCAAAAACTTTATCGAGATTGCTTGGCAAGACGACCAACCAAGACCATTGTTATTGATTCTCCCTGGTGGAGGTTATGAATATACCTCTTGGAGAGAGGCGCAACCCGTGGTAAACGCATTTGCAAGTGAAGAATATCACACAGGCATTTACTACTACCGCGAAGAAAAACTCCTCCACCCAGACACCCACATTGAGGCCAAAGCCTTGATTGAACAATTGAGACAAGATCAACGCGTCAGCAAAATTTACTTGGTTGGTTTTTCCGCGGGTGGTCATTTAGCAGCGACCATCATGACGTACTATCCCCAACTGATTAATGCTGGTGTATTAGCATATGCCCCGATTACCTCTGATATTAAATACCGACACCTTGGATCACTGATGAATTTATTGGGCCCTGATATCACAAAAGAAAAAGCTGCAGAGGTTTCATTAGATTTACACGTGACAAAGCAAACCCCTCCATGTTTTATATTTCACACTCAAGACGATGCGATTGTGCATGTTGAAAATGCATTATTATTTGCCGACGCCTTAAGAAAACACAAAGTACCTTTTGCCCTTCATATTTACCCAGAAGGTTTACACGGCTTTTCTGTAGGTAGTGACGATGTTGCGTATAGCGAATTCTCATTAGAAGAATTCCACAATCGATTCGCTTACATGAAAGAATGGGTTGAATTAGCGAAGAAATTTTTAAGAAGATATTAGTCCTTAAATTTCATTCCATTGGCGTCACGATTGATTTCACCTGTAAAAATTTGAATGCCTTCAATGAATGCCCATAACCAAGCAATAATCGGTCCGATAATCAAAATCGAACCAACCGTAGTTAAAATTAATTGAATAATTCCTCTTTGGGTATAACCCAAATAAAAATTATGAATGCCAAAACCACCGACAAAGATAGCAAGTAACCCTGCAACAAGTTTTGATTTGGGTTCCAACATCGGGTTAGGATTTGAATTATTCTCTTTTGTTTGTTGACGTTTAACATCCTTTTCATCCATGACTTCTGGTTGAATTGGTTTTTCTTTGGTTTGGAATGGGTTGTTCATATCCGCACCACACCAACCACAAAACTTCGTTTTATCTTGCGTTTCTCTACCGCATTTTGGACATTTCATTCTCAACACCTCTACACAAAGTATAATATGAATGCATGCAAATTAAAGTTATGACTTTTAATCTCAGAATCGATGTCCCAGTGGATGGGCCTCATCAATGGCGATTTCGTATCCCCTCCATTCTTGCGATGATTGAAAAACACAATCCCGATATCTTAATGCTTCAAGAAACCACACCCGCCATGCTCGCGGACATCAAACCATTAGAAAGTAAGTACGGCTACTATTACATGGGTCGTAATCAAGATTTACAAGGGGAAGGTTGTCCGATTTACTACAAGAAACAAGATTATCGAATTAAAGCAACTGACACCATTTGGTTAAGCCAAACCCCAAGAACACCTGGATCAATGGACCTAGAAGAAGGCTTTCCACGCATTGCCTCGATGATTGTGTTACAACATACCGATGGAAAATTAATAAGATTAATAAATACGCATTTAGCCTATCGTTCTTCCAGAGCGAAAGACACTAATTTAAAAGTGTTGTTTGATTTCATCCAATCGTTCCCAGAAAGAATTCCAACCATCTTGGGTGGTGATTTTAATGAAGGGGCAATTAAAATTAAAAAATACATGCCGAGAGATTTACAATTTGCACCCACTTTAGATATAGGCAATACGTATCACGAATTCAAAGGTGGAGACGGTATTTCCCAAATTGATTACCTCATCCATCAAGAAAATATGAAAGTTTTTGAAGTGGAAGTAGATCGCAGTCTATTCTTTAATCAATTGCCATCAGACCATTACCCAGTGATTGGAGTATTTAGTTTATGAACCCAAGTCGACACATCAAAGGCGTTTGTATCGACTATACCCACGATGGTAAAGGTGTTGTGAAACACGAAGGTTTACCTATTTTTGTTCCCTATTTATTGATGGGAGAAGAAGCGGAAATTCTGATTACCAACAATCGCGGTAAATATGCCGAAGGTAAAATCACTAAACGTTTAACCAACTCACCGCAACGCGTCACACCACCTTGCCAATATTATGAAGTGTGTGGTGGTTGCCAACTCCAACACCTTTCCTATCAAGAACAACTCAAGATGAAGAAGATGAGGGTCGCAGAAGTGTTAAGACGTATGGGTGACTATAACGGTAAAGTGGACGACATCATTCCTAGTGAGAAGCCACTGCATTATCGGAACAAAGTCCAATTTCCCTTTGGGCATGATGAGCATGGCAATTTAATTGCCGGTCTCTATCAACAAGGTAGTCATCGAATTATTGATATTGATGAATGCTTAATTGAAAACACCGAAGCTGATCAAATTGTTCGTTTGGTTAAAAAGCTTTGTATTGAACATCACATTGAAGCGTACGATCAAAAATATCGTAAAGGATTTATGCGACATGTGATGGTAAGAAAAGGGATTGTTACCAATCAACTAATGGTGGTTTTAGTTACGGGTAAAATTAATTTTCCTGAACGACAAATCTTTGTGGATGCCCTCTTAAAAACATTCCCAAATATTCGTACGATTGTTCAAAACATTAATCCTGAATTTACCGATGTTGTCTTGGGATACCGAGAACATATTTTATATGGGGATGGTTATATCGAAGATGCATTATCAGGACTTAAATTTAAGATTGCGGCAAAATCTTTTTTCCAAGTGAATCCTTTTCAAACCGAAAAACTTTATGCTCGAGCATTATCCATTGCAAACCTGACACCAACCGATGTGGTACTAGATGCTTATTCCGGAGTCGGCACCATTACGTTATTAGCGGCAAAACAAGCCAAGCACGTTACGGGTGTAGAGATTGTCAGAGACGCGGTTTTGAATGCGATTGAAAATGCTAAGTTAAATGAAATTAGAAATGTTTCCTTTATTGAAGCGGATGCTGCCCCTTACTTAGTGGAACGGGCTGCAAAAGGCAAAACCTATGATGTTTTATTTGTGGATCCACCTCGAAATGGTTGTGATGAAGCATTCTTAAGATCTGTGAAAGTCATAAAGCCAAAACGATTTGTTTATATTTCTTGTGAGCCAGCTTCACTGGCAAGAGATATCAAATATTTATCCGACACGTATGAAGTCAAGTATGTTCAACCGGTTGATATGTTTTCGCAAACCTACCATGTGGAGACAGTGGCATTGCTTTCATTAAAATGATCAAAAGGAGACTTTATGAACTTAGAAAGTAAATTACTAAATATTATTCATAAAGCTAGCAAAAAAGCATCCATATGACATGGATGCTTATTTAAAGATGAAGGGTGAATTGATTAATAAAGTCTATCGAGAATTAGGATTAGATTAAGCTAAGATGATGCCGATAAACACTAACCAAGCTAAGATGGATTTACCAAACAAGCTTAACCACACATAACTCTTTTCACCATAGACGTAATCTTTCCATTTGCCAACACGGGCATATTGTAAGATTTGGTTGAAGGCAAAGAGGTTAAAGACCAAGAAGTAGAAACTTAAACCTGGTAAAACGAACCAAGGTAAGACAGACAAATCGCCAATATTTAACATATAGATCACGATGATAACCCAAGGAATTAAACCCGCAATCCAACCAATCCAGTGAGCAGTCCAATCGGTTTTAGTACGGCTTGGAGGATTCATTTTTTCCATCAAAAGACCTAATAAATTCATTACCGCGTTAATACCGAAAACACTGAGTAAGCCTTCAATTGTCGTCACCCCAAACATGATGGATAAGAGCACAATCATGATGGAAGAAGATAAAGCATATTCATACCACCGTAAAGGATTGATACCTTTTTCGACATTCGCAAGATATTGCTTCTTAAATGGAACAGAGATTAAGAAGTGGAAGAGCGCGCTTAATAAAATAAAGGCAGCGGCAAGGATCGCCACTGGTAATTCAAACATCGCTTCTTCAATCGGAGCGTATAAACCACCACCAACCGGGCCAAAGAATCGGCCAACGATTTCGGGTCTAAAGTCACGGAATAGAGGCACGGTTAAGGCAAGGATTAACAAAGCAATCCCTTGGACAAGGTGAACTAAGCCCATCTTCAAATTGAAACTCACTAATTTATTCATAGATTTCTCCTAGATAAAAGATACCACTCTTAAAGGGTGTTGAGACGAAGGATGCTTCAATAAAAAAACTATTTTTTATTAACTTTGATTTTAGAAGATGGGACGACAATCCATCCTTTTTCAATAAATAGTTTCCATAAGGCCATGGAGTGACCACGACCGAGTTTATATTCTTTTGCTAACCAATTCACAAACAGATTCGCTGTGAGAGTGGGTGTCAACAATCCATCTTTAATAGCCTTATTTTTAATAGCCTCTGGTGTGGTTTTGGTCAACGACATGATATTGGCGATATAGGTTTGAAATGACATTGTGTTTCTCCTTTTACTGTTGATTGATAAATAATGTGAGCGGTCGATCACCCATCGCCACTAACAACGGAACGACATCGTTGTTAAAGAAAGCTAGATCTCGACCATTCTCAGATCCATCATCATACAAACGAATATTATTACCATCTGCAACGAAATTAACAAATGATTGGTAGGTGCCTTCAAAATTATTTAACAAAGAGAATCGATACTCATGCACAGGTGAAACGCCTTCTCGATGTTGAATCGATACCTCAAACGTATAACCACCAACAGAATATGAGGCAATGAGATAAACGATTACATACTGATGTGATGTTCGATGATAAAAACCAAACTTTCCTTGCGTATGAGAACCAACAAAAAAAGTTTCATTCACCTCCGTAACACTCAAATCCTCAAAGAAATAAAATTCATTCATATCTAGTAAATTGATTGTTTGTTCTTCATAACGTTGTTGTAGAAAATTGTCAAAAACAACCAAAGGAGGAACAAACTTTACATCTTGCCAATAAAAAGCATTTAAAGATAAATCAATGGTTAATGTATAAGCGTTATCACTGTAAATTTCATACATGAATCGTTCAGGACCAACTTTATAAACAATAAACTTATCACCTTCATACAAGGTGTACTGATGAAGGTTTTGGTTGATGGTTCTTAAATCAAATATCCAATTAGGGATACCAGCCGGATCGTTGTGATATAACATTCTTTGCACAAAATATAGATTTGAATTTGGGAAGTCCAATCCATTCAGTAAACCCACCAACCCAAGGTTAACCTCACTATCCTCATTCAGCAAATATTGTTCCAAGTGGGTCAATACCAATTCCATTTCTATATTGGTCATAAGGCCACCACTTAAGTTTCTAGATTCCAATTCACTCACAATCGAAGGATCGTCAATCACATAACAATTTTCTTCTCCATAACAAGCGTCATTGATAAGTCCCGTTGGGCCACCTAGTAAGACAACGCCAACACTGACAGCTAACGCCACACTAGCACTCGCGGCAATAATCGGTTTTATGGGTATTGATCGTTGTTGAATTTGTTGAAGTTCGTTTTTGTCATGAAAATAATCTAAAGTTACACCAAAATAAACACAAATGAGTTTCAGACTATTGACGTGAATCTGTCTTGTGCCCTTTTCCCAATTACTTATCGTCGTATTGTTAACAAAAATGGCTTTAGCTAACTCTGCTTGTGAGATTCCCTTTTTCGTTCTAAGTTGGCGAAGTTTTTCACCAATAATGTTTTGTGGATTCATTTATTTAGTTTAATAGATAATGGCATCGAGTTGAAAATAATCATCTAGCAAAAAATCAAAGACTTCAAATAATTCGATATACGTATCTTCAACGGTTTGGTTATTCAAATCCGTATGGAATATCGTTTGAGTGGCCGTCCAATCTAACCATTCCTGTAATGTTAATGATTGCCCCAACACATCTTCATTCAAACGATAAGAGATGCTCCCACCCGATATGGGTGAAACCAAACTCGTCAA
This sequence comes from Bacillota bacterium, assembly GCA_016872075.1. GTDB lineage: Bacteria > Bacillota_I > Bacilli_A > RFN20 > CAG-826 > UBA970. Next base: position 9,632 of record VHBF01000014.1, read on the forward strand.
TCCATAGTCATTTACACTAAAACTTAAAGAGGCGGAAAAGTCGTCATATCCACCATTATACCCTTATTAATTTTCTTTTGTAACGTATTCAATCCAAAGAAATTGTTTTTATGTAATTCCGTTTGTGGGTGATAAAATATGCATATGGCAACCATCAAACCTAAAGCATTTCAGACTGATCAAAATAACCTTGTCACGAAGTACCACGCAAATGGTAAAACCAATTGGTCTAAGGGAAAAATTATCAACGGTTTACCCGAAGGATATTGGGAGTGGTACCGTATCGATAAGACCATC
>VHBF01000015.1 GCA_016872075.1 Bacillota bacterium
TACTTAATTTTAGTTTTGCATTCGGAGGTAATTGGTGATCAACTTTATATGTCCGAATGTCACTAATCATCTTTTGAACAAGGGTAAAACTAGAATCCTCTTGGCCAAGCATCATCACCGAAGGAAATAGTTCCATGTAAATGGATGTTTGATGTCGTGGTAATTGTTGATAAATGCTCTCGGTGATAAAAGGAGCAAATGGGTGAAGAATAATCAAAATCGATTTCAAAACATGATACAAAACGTTGAACGTTGTTTCTTTAGACTTAGCATCTTCTCGACTTAAAGTTACTTTAGAAAACTCCAAATACCAGGAGCAGAAATCATCATAGACAAAGTTATAAATTAGGGTAGAGGCAAAGCCAATTTCATACTTTAATAAATTGAGTTTAACTTGCTCTAAAACTACATTTAATCGTTGTAAAATACCGATTTGAATACCATCTAAATGTTCTTTCAGTAAGCGAGTCGGTTTAAAATCTTCAGGAAGATAACTTAAAATAAAACGCGCAGAATTCCAAATCTTGTTTAAATAATTTGCCTGCGCTTCTACTTTTTCTTCAATATATCTCGTATCTTGACCAGGACTTGAGTTAGTGGCCAAATAAATACGAAGGGCATCGGTTCCATATTGGTCAATGACTTTAATTGGATCAACACCATTTCCTAAAGATTTGGACATTTTTCTACCTTGGGCATCGCGAATAATGCCATGGATCAAAACATCTTCAAACGGTTTTTTCCCTAAGAAATGCAATGATTGAAACGCCATTCTTGCCACCCAAAAGAAGATAATGTCATAGCCAGTTACCATCGTGGAAGTTGGAAAATAATCTTTGAGTAATTGGTTAGAATTAGGCCAACCTAAGGTTGAAAACGGCCATAAAGCAGATGAAAACCAAGTATCCAAGACATCGGCATCTTGCTCATAGTCTTGAATATTTTTTGGGGCGTCTGCACCGACAAATATATCCCCAGTTTTTTTATGATACCAAGCTGGGATTTGATGGCCCCACCATAGCTGTCTAGAAATGCACCAATCTTCAACTTTTTCCATCCATTGTTGTAGCGTTGCCTCAAAGCGATTTGGAAAAAAGTGAATCCTATCTTCACTTGCTTGTAAAGCGAGGACCTTTTCTGCCAAGGGTTTCATTTTGACAAACCATTGCTTCGAAAGATAAGGTTCAACAATTGCATCACTACGCTCACTGTGACCAACCGCATGTTTAATTGGTTCAATTTTTTCAAGGTTGCCTTGTTTTTCAATATAAACAACTAATTGTTTTCGTGCTTCAAACCGATCTAAGCCTTTAAATTGATGGCCGCGTTCATTGATTTTTCCATCTTTTTCGATACACTTCGGCCGCTCAAGTTTGTGGCGTTCAGAAATGGCAAAGTCATTGGCGTCATGGGCGGGTGTGCATTTCATCACCCCTGTTCCAAACGATGTATCCACATAATCATCTGCGATAATCGGTAATGCTTGACCGTTGCTTGGATTAATCGCAAATTTTCCAATTAATTTGGTGTACCGTTTATCTTTGGGGTTCACTACCAAAGCCACGTCCGCAAACATCGTTTCCGGACGAGTGGTGGCAACGACGAGCGTTTGTGAGCCATCCTTTAATCGATACCGGAAATAATAAAGATTTCCTTCAATTTCCTTGTGGATCACTTCAACGTTACTTAAAGCCGTTCGTTGGTCAGGATCCCAATTGATAATGCGTTCGCCTCGATAAATCAAGCCCTCTTGGTAAAGTTTAATGAAGACTTCTTTCACGGCATTAGATAAGCCTTCATCTAAGGTAAAGCGTTCTAAATCATAATTCAACGCTAAGCCTAATTTAGCCCATTGGCGACGAATATTAAGCGCATATTCATCTTTCCATTTCCACATTTCTTTTAGGAAATTTTCCCGACCTAAATCATAACGGGAAATCCCTTTTTCTCTGAGTTTACTTTCGACAACGGCTTGAGTGGCAATCCCAGCATGGTCCATACCTGGCAAGTAAATCACATCTTTACCGAGACTATGATGAAAACGAATCAAAATATCTTGTAGGGTATTATCCCAAGCATGACCTAAATGTAATTTACCCGTTATATTAGGAGGAGGAATGACAATGGTATATTTTTCTTTACGATTGGGTTGCATACCAAATAAGTGAAGTTTGAGCCAATAATCATATTTGCCTGCTTCGACTTCTTGATGGTTATATCGTTTTGCTAATTCCATAAAATCCTCCTTGAAATAAAAAAACGTCCTTCGATAAGGACGCAATATCGCGTGGTACCACCTTAATTCATGCTGATTAGCATGCACTCAAACCTCTTAACGCGAGGCCACGATTGATAGACGATAAACGACTTCAATCCACTGCTTTAACCTGCTTTCATCAACTCAGGCTTTCTAAGTAAAGGAGGATGGATTTACTTTTTTTATCCATTAAATTATACATCAAATCATTCGTTTTTAGTGATTGATTTTCCGAAATAACCTTCGATTTGCTCTTTTAACTTATGGATAAGACGGGGATTGTCTCGACTGACGAGGGCATAATCCTGACTATTTAAACCAAGAGTTTTTAATTGTTTGATCAAGGCCGCTTGTGCTTTTTGATTCAAAACATCAATTTTTGTAAACACAATCAAAACATTCATCATGCGATTGAGCTCCTGAATAAAGCCAACATCAGATTCTAAAATTTCCCGGCGACTATCCATAAGATATAGGCCAAGTTTAGGTTTTGCTTCCTTAAAATAGGGCTGCATCAACTCGGCAAAACGTTGCATTTCTTGTTTGCCATATTGGGTGAATCCAAAGCCGGGGGCATCCACAAGGTATGCCTGATGATCCACCATGTAATAATTAAGATAGCGAGTCTTTCCAGGTGTTGCAGAGGTCTTAGCTAATTTTTTTTGCCCCGTTAAGGCATTAATCAACGAACTTTTACCAACATTTGAACGACCGATAAAAATGATTTCCGGTAAAGAAAAACGGGGGCGGTCTTCGACCCGCACCACCGTTTTGACAAAGGTTGTTTTTTGAAAATCCATTAGGCTTTCACCGAAGCGGATAAGGTTACTTCGATCGCTTCATCGACATTTTTAACATAAATGATTTTAAGGTTGTCTTTGACTTCTTTGGCTAAATCATCGACATTCTTTTTATTTTCATCGGGGATCAAAACCGTTTTAATCCCGCTGCGTAATGCGGCGATGGTTTTTTCTCTTAGACCACCGATGGCAAGAACATTACCTCTCAAGGTCACTTCCCCTGTCATCGCCACTTCACTTGAGGCTTGACGACCGGTCAAAGCAGAAATAATCGCGACGCTCATCGTCACCCCAGCGGAAGGGCCATCTTTAGGGACGGCACCCTCAGGAATATGGATATGAATATCTCGTTCTTTAAACATCTTGGAATCGATTCCATATTTGGTGGCATTCGCTTGGATGTAGTCTAAAGCGATAGTTGCCGATTCCTTCATCACATCACCGAGTTTACCTGTAAGGACTAACCGCCCGGAACCTGGAAAATGATTGACTTCAATGGGAAGAATTTCCCCGCCATATTGGGTATAAGCTAAACCCGTCACCACACCGACTTGAGAAGTTTTTTCTTTTTTAGAATTATCAAAAATTTCCACGCCTAAATATTTTCTAACCACGGCAGGCGTTACTTTGATAGCGGTAACTTTATTGTCTATAAGTAAATCCACAACGGCTTTACGGCAAATGCTTGCAATTTTTCTTTCGAGTTCACGGACACCCGCTTCACGTGTATAAAATTCAATGATCGCGGAAAGCGCTTCTTTAGTAAAGGAGATTTGTTCTTTTTTTAGACCGTTTGCCATTAATTGTTTTTCAATTAAATGCCGATTGGCAATTTCTATTTTTTCAACTTCAGTATAAGAATTGACTTCTATTAATTCTAAACGATCTCGCAAAGGTGCAGGAATATCCTCTAAGTAGTTAGCAGTGGCAATAAACATCACATTGCTTAAGTCGTAAGGTTCTTCAATATAGTTGTCGTTGAAGGCAAAGTTTTGCTCGGGATCTAACACTTCTAAGAGAGCGGAGGCAGGATCCCCCTTGTAAGAGGATGCTAGTTTATCGACTTCATCTAACAAGAAAACGGGATTGACAACCCCTGATTTTTTCATGCCGTTGAGGATACGGCCAGGCATCGAACCAACATAGGTACGACGGTGACCGCGGATTTCTGCTTCGTCACTGATGCCACCTAATGAGGCTTTAAAAAATTTACGGCCTAGAGCGCGAGCGATAGAACGTGCTAATGAGGTCTTGCCAACGCCTGGAGGACCGTAGAAGCATAAAATAGGAGCTTTTAAACTACCGGTCATTTTCTTGACTGCTAAATATTCAATGATGCGTTTTTTAACTTTTTCCAAACCATAATGATCGGCATCTAAAATCGTTTGCACATTGACTAAATCATCATTGTCACTGGTGCGTTGCCACCATGGTAAATCAAGCATCAATTCGACATAGGACTTAATTAACGATGCTTCTAAACTGCTGGAGGGCATCATTTCTCCACGTTTGAGTTCCGCTCTTACTTTGGCTTTGACATGATCAGGATATTGCCCAGATTCTAATCGCTTTAATAGAGATTCTTCAGAATCAGAGGATTCAGGATTTTCTCCTAATTCGGTTTTAATCGCTTTTAATTTTTCTCTTAAGAAGTATTCTCTTTGATTTTTTTCTGCTGATTTTCTTACTTCTTCTTGTAAGTGCTTATCGATATCGGCAATTTCTTTTTCTTCATTCACAGCATCGAGCACCATTTTTAATCGTTCGTTTAATTCTAGCGTTTCCAAGACTTTTTGCTTTTGATCGACAGGCATCGGTAATAAGTTTGCAAGAATATCGGCAATATCCGCGGCCGCGACTCCTTTGGATAGTTGGCCAATGACTTCTCTGGGTAAGCGATTGGTAACAGCCTGCATACCTTCAAGTGACGTAATAATATTTCGTACTAAAGCCACTTCCGTTTTATGATCGCCTATGACATCTTCAAGTTTTTCTGCCTTTGCCGTCCAGGTATCACCGGTTTTATTAATTTCAGTAATGAGGACACGGGCAATGGGTAACACCTTTAAACGGGTATATCGCTTCAAAGAAGTGATGTTTGACATTCTGCAAATGGTACCCACCATAAAAACATCGGTTGTGGCTGGTTCATCTATTTCTGGGGACTTTTGTGAAGTCACTAAAATTAAATCATTACCATCGACTTTCGCAGCATCAATAGCCGCAACTGAGAAAGGGCGACCGGCTTCTATAGACTGGGCTTGGTTGGGAAATAGAACCATGCCTCTGGTAATTAATAATGGTAATTGATAGGTTTCTTTTTTCATAATATTCCTCCGTTTAGCAAACAATTGTTTTGAGTGCTAAAAATATTATATCAAGGAATTTAGCACTTGCAAGTAATAAGTGCTAAATTGATAAAAAGTCCGTTAGTAAAGCCTTTAGGAATTATGTTTAATGAGGAATTCTTTAATATAACGATCGCGAATTTCCGCACGGAATCTTGCAATGTTTGGGGTGAGAATTTCTTTAACTTTGGCAAATTCCATTTTGTATTGTTCCGCAATCTTGGCGATTTCGAAATCAACAAGTTCATCGGTGACTTCAATATTTTCTTGCTCAGCAATTTTGTTTGCCACTAGACTAGCGCGAAGAATATCTTCTGCTTGTTGATGCATACGGTCATGAAGTTTAGCTTCGGTTAAATCATTGGCCTTCAAATATTGATCAATTGTTTGATTGCGTTGTTTTAACTTTGCTTCTAAATCAGCTTTCATCGCATCCATTTGTTCATGGATAGCTTCGTGAGGTAAATCAATGTCTGCCTCTTTGGTAATTTTCATGAGGATTTCTGAATAAAATTGATCATCGCTTTCACGGGTCTTATTGGTGGTAACTTTTTGTTTTAAATAATCACGGAATTGCGCTTCTGTTTTCACATTCGGTAATTTCATTTCCGTAAAGAGCGCTTCATTAAGTTCTGGGAGTTGTTTACTCTTTACTTCATGAACTTTAATTTTAAAAATCGCATCTTTGGATGCTAGTTCGGCTGCATAATTTTCCGGGAATTTGACTTTAAGATCTTTTTGGTCACCGGCTTTTAGCCCAACCATTTGCTCTTCAAAACCAGGAATAAATTGACCACTCCCTAATTCAAGGGTGTAGTTTTCTGCTTTGCCACCTTCAAAGGCAACATTATTCACAAAACCTTCAAAATCAAAGACCACTGAATCACCTAAGGCTGCTGCACCTTCTTTTAGCATTAAGGTGGCTTGTTGGGCGAGGGTTGTCTTTAATTCAGCTTCAACATCGGCATCGGTTACTTTCACCGCTTGACGCTTAATCCCTAAATCTTTATATTTTTTAACTTTAACTTCTGGAACCAAAATCACGACCGCTTTTAAAACTAGTTCGGTATCCGAGACTTTAACCACATCAACCGCTGGCCGGCTTAATGGGGTTAATTTATCTGCCTTTAAAACATCGCTATAAGCTTGGGGGAGGATAGCATTAATCGCCGTATCATAAATTTTTCCTGGTGATAAACGAGCCCGAATCATCGCTTCTGGGGCTTTACCAGGACGAAAACCATCGACTTTGACATCGGCTGCAAGTTTTTTAAATGCTTGATTTTGAGCAACTTTCCATTCTTCGGTCGTAAAGGTCATCGTAATTTCAATGCGCGAATTTTCTAAAGGTTTGACTTGATGTTGCATAAGTGCCTCTTTCTTTTAACTTTTCAATTATACAATAATCACCCTAGGACAAGGTAACCATTACATTTTAATCATCATTTCGATATGTTTACGCTTTTTTTCAATAAGCTCGATTTCTGAACTTTCTTCGTCCGAATTCGGGGCTATTAATTTTAAGTATCCATAGGCAATATTGGATAAAGCTCGGAAAAAATAATATTCAGGATCGATTTCGAAAGGCACCATCGTCAACAAATACGTACTTAAAATCGAGTAGGCAATTTGCCGAACCGAGGGGTCCTTGATCATCCCGTCTAATTCAGATTGATAGCGTTCAAAGGTGCCATCTTTAAATGGATTAACGGTGTCAATTGGATTAAAATTTAAGATTTTTTCACCTTTTGAGACACTGATGACTTCGTCATAACGGGCGTCAATTAATGCGATCACCAACATGCCTTTGATGCGTTGGGGAATTGGATTGGTTAATAGCGACTTAATGGTTAATTTTAAACTCCATAAGTGAATCGGTTTGAGTTGGGGAATCAAATCAATCAACATTTCAAAATCCTTTTTTTCAAAAGCTTCGATGAAAAGCTGAGTGGTTTCTTTTACTTGAATATGAGGGGGTTTTTGGTAAAGAATTTTGATTTGACTAATCCAATCCTCCACCTCTTGATTGAGATAGGGTAAATTTTGATAACGCTCAAGTAAGATCGCATGTTCAGGAAAGGTACGATGGGTTTTTAAAATTTCATAATGAATTTTGAGAAACACAGTTAAAGCTTTTTGCAAAATGGGCATTTTTAAAATCATGATTTTAAGGACCATTTGGTTGGCACCCAGCCCCAAAAGCCCAATGATGTGATAGCGAATCATATTTAAATCCTTCAATGCAGCCGTACGCTTCACCAAGGTTTCATAATCTTGTAAATCGTATAAAGTTTGAAAATTAACTTCTTCCATATTCACCTATGAAAAGACCCTGAAACAAGGTCCTTTCATTGGCGTCCCCAAAACGATTCGAACGTTTGACCTACAGCTTAGAAGGCTGTTGCTCTATCCAGCTGAGCTATGGGGACAGCATTCATAATATAGCATAATTTTAATCCCTAAGTCGTCATTTTTTTAAGTTTTTCTAACAATATTATTGCGACTGCGTTTGGTAAAAATTGGCAAAGCTCTTCCAAAGAAGCTTGTTTTAATAAATCTAAATTAGGATAACGTTTTTGTAACAACGCCACTCTCGTAGGTCCTAATCCTGGGATGTCATCAAAAATGGATTTGGTTGATTTTAACTTTCTTAATCGTTGATGAAATTGAAGGGCAAATCGGTGAACTTCATCTTGTAAGCGAATTAAAAAAAAGAAGAGATTCGGTTGCTTGGTGAAATCCATTACTTCGCCATCTTGCGTTAGTAACCCTTTGGTTTGATGTCTTTCGTTTTTGAATAAACCGACAATGGGTATTTTTACCCCAAGGTCTTGAAGCGAAGTTAAACCCGCATTCAGTTGGGTTTGACCCCCATCAACCACGATTAGTTGCGGTAAGGGTGCTATTTCTTCTAAGAGTCGTTGATACCGACGCTTGATTAAGTATGCCATCGCCCCTGGATAATCTTGTTTAAGGTTTTCAGGGAGGTGAAATTGTCGGTACATTTTTTTAACAGGTTCTCCATTGATAAAGGTGACCATTGCCCCCACTGGCTCACTGCCTTGAAGATGAGAATTATCAAACATCTCAATGTGGTATGGTGTTGGCACCCCAATCGTCTTGCCCAAGGTTTCTAATAAGGTTAATTTATCATCGTCTAAACGGGCAGTCAGGAAATGGTCATCTAGCGTTTGAATCGCGTTTTCTTGCACACTCTTCATCAATTCAAACAATTTGCCTTTTTCGGCAAATACTAAACGTATATCCATGGTCACGTCTAATTTTTCTAGTAAGGCACGGTGATTTAAGACGAGTTCCTGAGGTTTGGGTTTTTTTAAATAATATTGGGCAATCAAATTCAGTAATTGTTCATCTCGATCATCAAACGCTTCCACAACATAACTACCTTTGCCTAATAAGATGCCTTGTCTAAAGACAAAGACCGCTAATGATAGATATCCTTCTCTTTCGGCAAAAGCAAAAATATCTCGGTCTAACTTATCATCCATTTCCACAAATTGTTGCGACGTCACATGTTGAATATCTTCAAGTATGACTTTATATTCTTGGGCTAATTCAAAATTCAATGCATCTGAAGCTTCCATCATTTTTTGCTGGTATTGGGACACTTGTTTCTTGACATTACCCTTTAAAAATTCACTGATTTCATCAGCAAGCGCATTGTAAGTTTCTTCTGGTATATCGTGAATACAAGGAGCTAAGCATTGACCAATATGATGATATAAACAAGCCACCTTTGGTAGAACGTTACATTTTCTTAATGGAAAGATTTTGTTGAGTAAATTAATCATGCGATATGCAGATCGAGAGTTTGGATAGGGACCAAAATGCCAATAATGTTTATCGGTGTTTTGCCGCATGATTTTAAGATAAGGATCACTACCCTTTCTTAATGAAATATAAGGATAATGAGAACCTTCTTTAAGCATAATGTTATAGCGCGGATAATGCTCATGAATGAGATTCATTTCTAAAATTAATGCTTCTTTTTCCGTTTGGGTGATAATCGTTTCAAAATCGGAAATGTGCATCACCATCGCCTGAACTTTGCCAGATTGAGGTCTTAAAAAATACTGACTAACGCGTTTACTTAAGTCTTTTGCTTTCCCAACATAAATGATTTGACCCTCCGCATTTTTCATCAAGTAGATGCCGGGTTTTTCAGGAAGATTTTTTATTTTAACTTCAATGATTGGATTCATTTGAGATGAATAATGGTGACCCCATAACCAGCTTGTTCACCTTCTCCTTGTTGCACACGTTTGACCGTTGGTAGTTTTTCAAAGTAGGCTAACACCATTTTTCGTAAGGTTCCTGAACCAAAACCATGAATAATTTTTAAGGTTTTAGTATTCGCAAGTAGCGTTGCATCATAATATTTTTCCACTGCGATCTTCGCTTCTTCATA
>VHBF01000016.1 GCA_016872075.1 Bacillota bacterium
ACTACTGACATCACTGGCGTCATCGAATTACCAGCAGAAGTCAAGATGGTGATGCCAGGTGACAACGTCACATTCAATGTGGAATTGATTCACCCAGTTGCGATTGAAAAGGGAACTAAGTTCTCGATTCGTGAAGGTGGCCGTACCGTTGGTGCTGGAACCGTTAACGAAATCATTAAGTAAGTTTCAAATTCATTCAATATAAAAAGACCGATTTATCGGTCTTTTTTTCTTGCAAATTCAAGGTAAATTCTTGATAATAAACTTATGAAAATAAATCCCTTTGCGGTTCCTGCCAATTTACTGAAGCGTACCGGTGCTGCGGTGCTTGATTTGTTACTTTGGTTAATCAGTAGTCTTATTTTACTTAGTTATGTCTTTGGACCTCTATATGACGCTCAATATGGCACCACGCAATTGTCGGCTCAATTTGTTGCGTATCAAGAAGCGAGTTATTTATATGCAACGGATGAAACCTCTAATCAATTAGTGAATTTAGGATTGGCGGATGTTCCCGACGCGATCTATCAATATTATGCTGTTTTTAAACATAACAAAGTGTATGCACCCAGTGAACCAGCGTTTGAATTTACAATTGCGTGGTACAACACAGAAGTGCTAAAGGTGATGGAAGCCGATACCCTTTTTGAATTAGTGAACACCGATATTAACACGCTTGCAATTTTAAAGGATGGCGTGAGTCAAACTGATATCGATGCGTTTTATACAGAAGCCTATCGTTTAGCCTTGATTGACTTTAACACCTATCCTCCTTTTTCTTCTTTGGTCAATTTAATTAATGGTTACTTTTTAGAAATTATTGGGTATTCTGCTTTGTTGTCATTTATTATTTTTTATATTTTAATACCACTCCTTTTTAAACAAGGCATCACCTTAGGAAAAAAAGCAAGTGGGATTATGGTGGTAACCGATAAGGGTTATACGATGAAATGGTGGCAATTACCGATTCGTAGTTTAGTGCTTGCCGCCACTTTAATCACCGCAATCTACACGATTTTTGGTTCGTTACTTTTATCCTATACCTTAATGGTCTTTACCAAGGGTTATCGCTCCGCGAATGATTTTCTCGCCTTGACAAAAATCGTCGATCAAAAAACTTCTAAAATTTTTGATAATGAGGATTCATTGCTCGCTTATGAAAATCAATTAGGACGAGGACAAGTTGAAGATTCCAGTCGGTTTCTTAAGTAATAATCTCGTTAATTTGGATTGAATTAAACGCTTGATTATTGTAAGATAATTTGGCAATGCACCATTAGCTCAGCCGGTAGAGCAGCTGACTCTTAATCAGCGGGTCATAGGTTCGATCCCTATATGGTGTACCATTGTTGATTTACATCCTTTACAAGGATGTTTTTTATTTTTAACCGATCTTGCATTTCCTGATTTTGCTTGAAACTAACAAAAAATCAGAAATTAGCATAAAATGAAATTATGGGTGCCAAACAAATCTATCTTAAAATTCAACAAGCGTTATCATCCACCTCACAAAAATATGTGACCGCGGAAATGTTATCGCAATCAATCGGCATTTATCCTGATGTGATTAATGAAGCTTTATCGATGTTTAATCCAGTTGTCACCTTAGATGTGACTTTTAACTTATTAGAATTATTACCTGACCTTAATCAATATTTGGGCAATGCAAAATTGGTAACCATGAAACGCAATCGATCCGTTCAAAAATCCTTACCTTATACGAGTTTTGCCGAGTTTGTGTATCAAAAGATGACCATGGCAGGAATTGTTGATAAAAGTATTCAATTATCGGATAAAGATTTAAAGCTCGCCAAGAAATTAATCCAAAACGAACTCAAAAGTCGTAAAAAATAAAAAATGGTCGGAACGATGAGATTCGAACTCACGACCTCTACCACCCCAAGGTAGCGCACTACCAAGCTGTGCTACGTCCCGTCCAATGATGATTTTATATGAGAAAAGGATTGGTTTCAATGATTGAAGTTTATTTAAGAAAAAAACCACCTTTTCATTTGTCTATATGGTATACGGGCAATCAAAGGAATCGCCGATGAAAATCTTGGATAGAGAAACCTTTACTGCCTTTCAAAGAGGGGATCACCTCGCTTTTCAAAAAGTTTATGAGCAGTTTCGCAGTTTGCTTTATGTTGTCATTCTTTCGATTGTCAAGCATGAAGCGACCACGGAAGACTTATTACAAGACACGTTTCTTAAGATTTATCAAAAGGGACATCTTGTCAGAGATCCAAGCAAATTTCAAGCTTGGGCGGTGATGATTGCCAAACATACCGCGCTCAATGAACTGAAACGCCATAAAGATGAATCATGGCAAGACACCTACGATCACACTGCGATGAGTGAAGATGGAAAAAGTTTATTTCAGACCTGGCACCGCAATCTCAGTGATGAAGAAAATCTGATTATTGCCTATAAAATTGTCTATGATCTAGGCTTTGAAGATATTGCCAAACTGAGGAATGCCTCGCTCTCTCATGTGTATAAAATTTATCAACAAGCCCTAGAAAAACTAAAAGAGGTTTATCAAAAATGAAGATAAAAAAACAAACATTAGAACAACAAATTAAACAATCTGGTGAAGCATACTTTCAAGATAAAACGTCGCACTTATCATTTAATCGTCCCTTGGTAAAATCGAGGTTTTCTTGGCTTCCAATTTTGAAAATAGGGACGCCAACCTTGGCGATGGGCTTGACCATCACGGTGATGGTCTCTATGTTAATCGGAGCGACAAGACCGAATGGTTCATTACCCCAAGATTTTACCGGTCTTCAAGCGTTAAATGAAGTAAGTTTTCCTAGTTATAAGCAACGTGAGCAAACCGAAGATTTCGAATTTGGTAGACCTGAATATAGTGCGTACCGCAATACGCTTGCAGATTATTTCCAATTAACGGCAAGGGCGTTATTTGAGACCAATGACAATACCGTTTATTCGCCTTTATCTGCCTATATGGCGATGAGCTTATTATTGGAAGCTGCGGCGGGTGATACTTTATTATCTCTATCCGCATTATTAGGGGTGGAAGATCTGCTCATGCATCGGGACGCAAGTCGGCAAGTCTTTATCGATACCTACTATCAAGATGAAATAACCGTGAATGGCAATGCCGTCGTTCGTGCCCAATCGCAAATGGGTAATGGCGTCTTTGTTCGCGACGATATTGCCGTCAATCAAGATTATTTGACGAATCTTGCAAACGAGTATTTTGCTGAAGCATTTCATACTGCCTTTGATGATCAAGGCAAAGAAGCAATCGCGGGTTGGCTTAATCAACGGACCAATCGATTCTTAAATATGCGCGCTGAAGATTTAACCATGAATGCCGATACCGTTTTAAGCTTGTATAACACCTTATATTTGAAAGCAAATTGGCTCCATGCCTTTAACCCAATCGCTGGCAAAGGCACGTTCTCCAATACGATTGACAACGCAACGGTATCGAATGTGACCTACATGCAAAAAGAAACCACCGAAACTTTGTATTTAGACCAACCTGACTTTACCTTGGGTGTGGATGAAGCCTATGGTGATTACCGCGTGGTTTATGTTTTACCTAAAGGTGCGTTAACGCCTGTTGATTTATTAGAAGCTCCCTATTTTAATTTGATTCGTTCTGCTTTAACGCAAACCAATCAAAACGAACGAATTCTTTTAACCATACCCAAAACGTCCACCACTAAGAAGTTAGACTTAAAAGAAAATCTATTAGCTGTAGCCCCCCAAATTGCCCCATTATTTTCACCTGAAGAAGCGGATTTATCTAACGCCCTCCCTGGTGCTTATGTCCAACATCTTATCCAACATGTGCGGATCGATTTTTTAGAAGCAGGGATGGAAGCGGCCGCGATTACCGCAGCCGATGTTGGTACCACCTCCGTTCCAACACCTGCTAAAGTGTCGCTTACATTAGATCGCTCTTATTTATATTTTGTGGTGAACGGTCAAGGATTAATTCTTTTCTCGGGCGTGATTAATCAACCCACATCCTCTACCTAACCTATAGGCGAATTGATATGTTTTCATCTTGAAAGGTTTATAATATTGGTTTGAGGAAAACCAGATGGACCGAAAGCATATCATCATTAAAGAAGCGCGCGAAAATAATTTAAAGTCAATCAATTTAAGCTTACCTAAAGAGCAATTGATTGTGTTTACTGGCCTATCTGGTAGTGGAAAAACCACGTTGGCGTTTGACACCATTTATATGGAAGGTCAACGTCGATATGTAGAATCTTTATCCAGTTATGCTCGGCAATTTTTAGGCAATGTTGAAAAACCTGATGTCGAATCGATTGAAGGATTATCTCCTGCCATTTCCATTGATCAAAAATCAACCTCGCATAATCCCCGATCAACCGTGGGTACCGTGACGGAAATTTATGATTATCTTCGGTTGTTGTTTGCGCGAGTTGGGGTCCCATATTGTCCAACCCATCAAGAACCGATTTTGTCCTTTACGACCACTCAAATTGTCAATGTCATGAGTCAATTACCGCTCCAAACAAAATTACAAATCCTTTCACCGCTTGTTCAAAATGAGAAAGGAACGCATAAAGATACCTTAACCAAAATCAAAACCTCTGGGTTTGAAAGAGTAAGGGTTGATGGAACCTTTTATCGACTTGATGAAGTTCCAGTCTTGGATAAAAATAAAAAGCATTCTATTGATATTGTCATTGATCGTCTGATTTTAAATCCCGAATCCCGAACGCGATTATTTGATGCCGTCACCTTAGCTTTGGATTGGTCAAAGGGATATGTCATCGGTCACGATGGTCAACAAGACCATTTATTCTCTTCACATCATGCTTGCAAGTATTGCGGTTTTTCGGTGCCGAAATTGGAACCACGCTTATTTAGTTTTAACGCGCCAAGTGGGAGTTGCCCTGATTGCCATGGTCTTGGGATTAAACGTGAAGCGGATATTATCAGGATGGTTCCCGATCAATCCTTATCGATTCAACAAGGCGCGATTACTTTTTTTAGAAACATGATTGGTACGCCAAATTTATACTGGCAAGAATTCAAAAAACTTTGTGAGTTATACCAAATTCCATTAGATGTTCCGTATCAAAAATTAACCAAAGAACAACAAAAAGTGATACTGTTTGGTTCACCGAAAATGCACCAATACCAACTACGGTCTGCTTCGGGCAACATTATTAATCGTTTTGATTTTATTGAAGGGATCAAAGCCAAACTTGAACGACTTTATAATGAAACGCAATCGGAAATGATGCGCGAATTTTATGAAAAATATTTTACCGATCGGGAATGCACAACCTGTAAAGGTGCCCGTTTAAATCCACAAGTCCTTAGTGTCAAAGTCGGTAAAAAGAATATTGACGAAACCACTAGATTATCGATGCATGAATTTATCGATTGGATGCAACAAACTGAAAAAACAATGACGGAGACAGAACGAACGATTGCCCGTTTGGTCATCAAAGAAATTTTATCTCGCGCAGGTTTTTTGATGAATGTGGGTTTAGATTATTTGACGTTATCGAGAATGGCGATGACCTTATCAGGTGGTGAGGCGCAACGAATTCGTTTAGCAACGCAAATTGGTTCGCAACTAACTGGGGTTTTGTATGTTCTGGATGAACCAAGTATTGGCTTACATCAACGGGATAATCGCCGATTAATTAACACCTTAAAGACGATGCGAGATTTAGGGAACACGGTCATTGTCGTAGAACATGATGAAGAAACGATGCGAGAAGCCGATTTCATTGTCGACATTGGTCCTGGCGCTGGCGCATTAGGTGGTGAAGTGGTCGCCCAAGGTAAAGTTGAAGATATCATCCGAAGTCCACGTTCCATCACTGGTCAATATTTATCAGGTCAAAAAATGATTCCTGTTCCCAAGACGCATGCAAAAGGCAATGGCAAGAGTCTCACAATATTAGGTGCCAAGGCTAACAATTTAAAAAACATCGATGTCACCATTCCTCTGGGGAAAATGGTTGTAATCACCGGTGTTTCAGGTAGTGGTAAATCGACTTTAATTAATGATATTTTGTATCAACAAATCCTCAAAGAACTCAATGATGCAGATGTGACACCCGGTGAACATCGTCGGATTGAAGGGCTACAACATTTAGATAAAGTGATTAATATTTCTCAAGAACCGATCGGTCGAACGCCGCGTTCCAATCCTGCCACCTATACCAAAGTCTTTGATGAAATTCGTGATCTATTTGCCGAAACCCTTGAAGCAAAAGCAAGAGGTTTTGATAAAGGGAGATTTTCCTTTAACGTTCCGGGTGGAAGATGTGAAACGTGTCAAGGGGATGGCGTCAAACGCATTCCAATGAATTTCTTACCGGATGTTTATGTAAAATGTGAAGCTTGTGAAGGCAAGCGTTATAACGAAGAAACCTTAATGGTGACGTTTAAAGATAAAAACATCCATGATGTGTTGGAATTAACCGTTGATGATGCTCAAAGTTTTTTTGCGAATCGAGTGGAAATTGCTAGACGTCTTAAAACGCTCCATGAAGTTGGTTTAGGATATATGAAGTTAGGACAATCGGCAACGACGTTATCCGGGGGAGAAGCCCAACGTGTCAAACTTGCCTTTGAATTACAAAAGCGACCCACTGGCAAAACCTTATATATTTTAGATGAACCGACAACCGGTTTACATATTGACGATGTTGCAAGGTTGGTGAGGGTGCTACAAGCAATCGTCGCGAATGGTGATTCCGTTTTAGTCATTGAACATAATTTAGATGTGATTAAAGTCGCAGATCATATCATTGATTTAGGCCCAGAAGGTGGCGATCGCGGTGGCGAAATTGTTGCCGAAGGCACACCCGAAGCAGTGGCAAAAGTCAAAGCGTCCTATACGGGTCAATTTTTAAAAAGTTATTTGCGTTAACTTTCCTTTTCCTTTTGCCAACATTTCCCTTAAAATAAGCACAAGAGGTATCTATGAATCCTATGACGATTCTTTTCTTGGTTGCCGGGTTTGCCTGCATTTATGTTGCAAGTCAGCAATGGTGGCAATCGTTAAAAGTGTTTAAACCAATTGAAACACAACATGCATGGATCCAAAAAGGGCAATTTTTATTTTTATGGATGGTATTAACTGCTACTGGTTTTGGCTTGCTTGCCTTGGCCTTAGTATGGGGAACCGAGGCTAACGCCTTCTTTAGTTTTTTCTTTCCATTTTTATCGTTATTAGCAGGATTATGGGTTTACACCGCACAATATTTATGGAAACATCATCATGTTGCTGCCCAATTCGAACCGATGATGATGACCAATGTCATCTTGTTTTTGTTTCCCACGGTGATTTTGTTTTGGCTGGCTTTAGAAACCATTGAACCAGCGTTGCAATATCCCTTACCAAAAGGCATTCCCTTTGAGAATCCAATCGTTACCTTTTATGCTGCCTTTATTTTGAGTGGTGCCTTTTTAGCCTACACCTTATCAGAAAGAGCATTTATCAAATTAGGCAAGAAAAAAGGGTATGTCGAAGATGTATTTGTCATTGCTTTTCCTGCAGGGATTTTAGGCGCAAGATTATGGTATGTTTGGGGGCAATGGGAATTAGAGTTTGCGACGCAACCGCTTTGGAAAATTTTTGCTATCTGGGAAGGCGGTCTTGCCATCATGGGTGGAGCGCTTGGTGGAGCGTTAGTTGGAATTATATATGTTTTTTTCAAAAGAAAAGATATCAACATCATTCAAGCTGTCGATTTAGCGGTTCCCACAATTTTAGTGGCCCAAGCGATTGGTCGTTGGGGTAATTTCTTTAATCAAGAAGTGTATGGCGCGATTGCCAATGTTGACCAATGGATGTGGTTACCGACGTTTATTCGTGAACAAATGACCATTAACGGTAGTTTTAGAGTGCCTTTATTTTTGATTGAATCTTTGATTAACTTATCTGGATATTTTGTTATTCGCTATGGCGTTGGTGAAAGCCTTAAAGCCTGGAAACGCCCCGGTGATCAAGCGCTAATGTACTTAGTTTGGTACGGATTAACGCGTGGGATTATGGAACCATTAAGAAATCCACTTTATAACATGGGCAATGCTGGCAATTGGAGTTTCATCTGGGGTTGGGTATTTTTTGGTGTAGGTTTGCTTGCCATTTTTCTTAATCACCTCGTGATGCCTCGGTTAAAAAAATAAAATGAAACCTTATTCATTGGTGCTTTTTGATTTAGATGGAACGGTTGCCGATACCGAATTGGTCATGGTGCAAACGATGATTAGTTTCATCGAACGCTATGCGCCTAACCACAAAACCACCCTCAATGAATTGATTAAAATTTCTGGCCCCCCTTTAATTGAAACATTAAAACAATATTTTCCCAAGGAAGATCCGCACCTACTCGCCAAGGCATTTGCAATCAAAGCTAGGGAATTTTATCCGCGATTTGCGGTCGCTTTTCCAGGCATAGAATCCTTATTAGCAACATGTAAAGAACGCCATATTCCCGTCGGTATTGTTACCTCTAAATTAAGAATCAATGCCTTGTTTACTTTAGAAGTTATTGGTTTAAAGGATGCCTTTCCTTTGGTAATCAGTTTGGATGAAGTCCATAAACCAAAACCCGATCCAGAAGGAATTTTGTTAGCATTAAAGCATTTCAAGCAATCACCCAAAAACACTTTATTCGTCGGTGATACAACTTATGATTATTTTTCGGGTAAAGCTGCTGGTGTGGATACCGCTTTAGTGACCTGGGGTTTTAAAAAATTTGGTAAAGACATTCAACCTAATTATTGGCTTGATCATTTTGATCAATTGAAGGAGTTCTTAAAATGAGTGACATCGTGGACGTGGTGATTGTAGGTGCAGGACCTGCTGGCATGAGTGCAGCTTTAGCTGCGCATCAAGCTGGGTATTCATTAATGGTGTTAGAAAAAAGTATGCCGGGAGGAAAACTAAATTCCTATCAGACCCTTGAAGGTTTTCCTGGTTATGAACATGTATCAGCCCAACAATTTGGTTTAGATCTTTATGATGCTTTAACCAAAAAGGATATTCAAACCACCTATGGTGATGTCCATTTCATTGAAAAAAAAGGTGACTTGTTTTTTATCATC
>VHBF01000017.1 GCA_016872075.1 Bacillota bacterium
TGTTAAGAATTATTGCAGGCAAATTTCGCTCTAGAAAACTTTTCCAACCACCGTTATCGATTACTCGTTCTACCAAAGACCGCGTAAGAGAAGCGGTATTTTCGGCAATCGGTAGTAAAGTAGAGAATGCAACCGTTCTTGATTTATTTGCCGGATCAGGAGCTTATGGCTTGGAAGCGGCATCTCGTGGTGCAAGCTTCATTTATTTGAATGACCAACATCAAGAGGCTATCAAAGTGATGCAAGCAAACATCTTAAGTCTGAAAGTTGAGCAAACCAAGGTTTCTCAATTAGATGCTTTAGAATTTATTCGAAGGGCGATTGATAATCATTTCAAATTCGATATTGCCTTCTTCGACCCTCCTTATGCATATACTTATTTTCAAGATCTCTTATCTCAATTTGTAAAGGGAAACCTCTTAAATGCTGGAGGAATCATCGTTTATGAGAATGAATCGGAAGTTCATCATCTCAACGAAGACAAATTTATCGTAAAGTCTTATAATTACGGTAGAACCTTTGTTCATATTGGTTGGAAAAAAGAATGAAAATTGCAATTTATCCAGGTAGTTTTGATCCCATTACAAACGGTCATATCGATATTTTAAATCGAGCTTTAAAAATTTTCGACCAAGTGATTTTATTATTAGCGGTCAATCCAAATAAAGTAAGTACATTCACCCTTGAAGATCGAAAATTAATGCTAAAAGATATTGCAAAACAATATGGGTCGCAAAAGGTATTGGTCGATATTACCGATGGTTTAACCATCCGTTACGCTCAATCCAAAGCCGCTATTGCCTTGGTTAGAGGTTTAAGAACAGTACCTGATTTTGAATTTGAACATGATATTTTTTCTGGCAATCAATTGATAGATGCCAATATTGAAATGGTTTTTTTTATGGCAAAACAACCCCATCAAATCATTTCTTCAAGTCTCATTAAACAGCTGTATTTAAACCAAGTAGATATTTCTACCTTAGTTCCCCACGCTGTCTTACCATATTTTAAGAAATTAAAAATTAACGTAAAGCAATAAAAGAAATGTGTCGACCTGTTTTTTGATTTCTTTCATATGAAAAATAGTCTTTTGGGTTGGAGTAGGTATCCAAATTACTAACATGGATAGACCTTGGTGAAAGACCTGCGTCAACTAATTGAAGGTAATTGAGCAGTGGAATATCTAAAAAATATTGGTTACCTATTTTCTTGATGATTTCTTTAAATTTTGAATTTTTTTGTAGTAATTCATGGGTTCGATTTTGGGAAATTGGGTGGTGGGCAAAATCTAAGGAAGGCCCTAAATAGGCAATTAAATCGAGGGGATTGATTTTCATTTCTTGCTTCAATTGATCGATGGCAATTTTACTGATACCTTCAAGGCTTCCAGGGGTTCCAGCATGAATGATTGCAATTAAATCTTTGGTTTTATGGGTAATAAAGACCGGCACACAATCCGCATGAAAAATACCTAACATCAATTTTTTTTCAGTGGTATAAAGTGCATCGGCTACAATTCCATCATTGAAGACGTGATTGCCTTTTCCAGCATCTTTTTTATCAACGCGTTTTAGTACGGTGCTGTGCGACTGATAGGTCAAAACCATTTGGGATCTTGGAATATTCACTATTTTAGAAAACGCATCACGATTCATTTCCACTTTTTTTTCATCATCTCCAGTATGAAATGCTAAATTTAAGGATTGATATTCACCTGTAGAATATCCTCCATGTCTCGTGGTGGTACCAGCAACAAGGTTCGGTTTTTGAATAGCGTACCAGAATCGATTTTCCATCTTTTATATTATACAAAAAAACGTTACCATTCGGAAACGTTTTAGAATCAATTTAGGATGATAAAAGTTTTAATTTAATTCGAATTGATTGCGATGCATCCAGGCATCAGACAAGGTAACAGCCTTATCATACAAATTAGCGCCAGGAATGGAGATCAGCAATTCCGAAATGCCTTCTTCTGGACTATTTTCAGATAAGTCATACATAATTGCCGTTGGTGTGGAGATTGCATTTTTTTCGCCACTTTCAAGGGATTCAATTTGGGTTTCGTTTATTTGACCATTCACCTTATATGCAGAGTTTCTTGCAACTTCCGCTGTCCGTTCTAAAAAATCGGTGTTTCTTAAAAGTAAACGTTCGAAAGGTGTGGTTGTGTCGTCTTCAGGATAGTCATAGGTTTCATCAATAAAAATGGTGTAAAACTTAAAGGTGCCAAATTGTTCCTTGGTAACAGGGGTAATCGAATCCGTTTCTTGAGTCCCATAATATCGAGAAGTATTGTCTAAAAGTTCCTTGATACCTGGTTGTGCATCTTTACAGAATTGGCAATCTTTTTGAACAAACACGAGCATAAATTTTTCGCCAAATTCATTAGAATTATCCATCATTGCATCAATGAGTTTTTGCGCATCAGATTCTTCTTCGCCTTCTAATTTCTTTTGATAATTACGATAATAACTTTCAGGGCTGTTGATGCTTTCAGCAATGCCATTAACCCATTCGGTAATGGTCGGAATGGAAAAAATGATAGCAAAAATAGTACCAACGATTAACAGAGGTTGAATCCAGGCTGTTTCCTTGATCCAATTCCATAATCCTCCAAAAATCTTTCCAAAAAACGTGCCGATTGGTTTCATTTGATAACCTCCAGTGAATCACGAATAGCACGTTAATCTTATCAAATTGTTTCAGTATCTTCAATATAAATTACTTCTAAACCAATAATTTATAAAATAGGGTATAATTTCTTCGGTTTAAAGGTGGTTCAATATGAATAAAATGACACAAAAATTTCAAAACTGGTTAAATACTTATCCAAAGCTCAAAACCATTCTGGAAAATATTGGCATCTTCCTCGTATCTTGTATTTCTTCATTGTTAGCTGCGTACATTTTCCGATCATTTATCGTGCCAGCAGGTAATCCATTACCGACGCCGTTAATTACAGGTGGGGTATCTGGTGTTTCACAAATCTTTAATCGCCTTTTTGATTTACTGAATCTTTTTAATCAGATTGAAAACCGTACGATGCAAGCTATTCTTTATTTCATTTTTAATATTCCAATTTTTATTCTTGCATTTACCAAAATTGGCAAAAGATTTGCGATTTTCTCATTCATTAATGTCATTACGACCTCCATTTTCATTGAAATTATTCCTCATGATTGGACCCAATTGATTACAATTTCAGATGACCTACTTTCTCGCGCAATCATTGCAGGGTGTATCCAAGGTATTGCCAGTTCTCTAGCATATTTAATGGATATTTCAAACGGTGGCATGGATGTAATCACGGTTTATTTTGCGAATGTCAAGTCCACTTCCGTAGGAAAATATGCCTTCACCTTTAATGTCACCATCTATTTTTTCTTTACCATCCTTTACCTCTTGAATACGGAATCCTCAACCGGGGCATTAAATGCAGTCATTTTTTCAGTGATTTATTCATTTACAACTTCAAGAGTTGTCGATGCAATTAATATCAGAAACAAGAAGACACAATTACAGATTGTAACCTCCAGAACCGATTTACCAAAAATCTTAATGGAAAAATTCTTTCATGGGTGCACGGTTGTACAGGCTAAAGGTGGCTACACCAATTCAGTAAAATATATTGTTTATATGGTGGTATCAAGTCGAGAAGTTCCTGAAGTGGTTCGACATATTCGGCAAGTTGATCCTGAATCTTTTATTGATGAATCGCCTTCGCATCAGGTTTACGGTAAATTTTTCATTAAACCAATTAAATAATTAATTTTGATAACTACTTAAGACTGATTGTAATAAACTTGGTCGATCCGTCATAATGCCATCGACACCTTTTTCAATTAATTCACGCATGGTGGTTTCATCATTGATGGTCCAATAATGGACTGCAATGTTGTGCATGTGTGCAGTATTAATGAGTAAGTCAGTCGTTAAAGAAAGTCCTAATTGTTCAGTAGGAAGTTGAAAGGCGGCTACGGGTTCGCTGTAAAACACACTCGTTAATGTCGTTTGCATAATGAAAAAAGAGAGCACACCATTAAATTCAGGTGAGAACATAAGTTGCTTGTGGGTGGTTGACTTTAAACGATTCAATTCCTCGTATAC
Source organism: Bacillota bacterium (assembly GCA_016872075.1). Classification (GTDB taxonomy): domain Bacteria; phylum Bacillota_I; class Bacilli_A; order RFN20; family CAG-826; genus UBA970. Next base: position 4,111 of record VHBF01000017.1, read on the forward strand.
TTCTTGATGAAAGCTGGCGAGGATGATTCGTTGATAGGTTTGATATTCTTCGCTTAATGCATCCATTAACTCAATCACTTTTTCAAGTGCATCCAACCCGATCTCACCGGTCTGTTTAATTTCAACATTTATAAGATTGTTAGGAAATTGAATAATTAATTCCTCTAAGGTCGAGACCAGAAATTTGGACGGATGCCTTGGTTCAATCCCTACAGGATAATTGATATCAAGTGGCGAAACCTCTTGTCCTAAATAGTTGGTGTATTTGATAAAGGTGTTGGTTAGGTTGTAACCATTGGCTCCAGAAATAGGATTATGGTAACCAAAATCAATTTCGTTTTCGACTAAGTCGGCATAATTCGTTTCAATGACATCAGCATTCGTTAAATTTGTCTTTTGATCCAATGAACGGTCATGAGACAAAATAATTACCCCATCTTTTGTAAGGTTAACATCCGTTTCAAGCATGACTGATTGATTAAGGCTGTAAGCGTGATAATAAGCTTCTAAGGTGTTATCAGGAAATTCTTGATTACCGCCTCCATGTGCGATCAGTAGTGGAAGCTCGCCTTGAGCGACCCGGAGTGGGTTGAGACCGTTAAAGTTTTGCGGTCTTGGAAAAACAGTAATAAGTCCAAAAACAATTAAAATGGTTCCAAATAGTTGTCTTTTTTTAATTTTTTTCATAAATTTTCCTGGCGGAGAAAGAGGGATTTGAACCCTCGCGAGACTTGCGCCTCCTATCAGTTTTCGAAACTGACCCCTTCAGCCACTTGGGTATTTCTCCGTGAGAGAAATTATACACGATTTCACACTGCATTTCATTGAACCATTAGTTAAAAAAAGTTGTTAGGATTAAGAGGGAAAGGTATAATTTGAAGGATGAAAAAGTTGATATTGACATGGTCTTGGTTGCCAATCTTGAATGACCCTACCCTTTTCATTGCGGTAGCAATTACCGTTCTCTTATTAATCATGATTATTTTTGGTTATTTCATTTACTTAACCCAACGTCAAAACAAACACCAGTTAGCGATTCAGCAAAGAATCCATCATTACTTGGTTTATCGTATCAATCTCAAACTCGATGTGGTTTATGAATTTGATCCTAAGCATCATGGTAAAGAAAAAGTCATGCAGTTGAGTCAATTTTTAAAAAAGTTTTCGGCAATTGAGTCAGAAAAAATCTATCAATGGTGGGAAAAACTCCTAACTTCTAAACTAGATACGAGTTGGATTTTGACATCAAAAACGTTGCGAAAAAGGAATTATCGGCAAGTCATCTTTGAAGTGGTTAAAATCGATGAAAATAAACAAACCATTCACTTGCATCAATATGGTTTAAAATACCTCAAACCTAATCCCAAAAAAGCTATCTTAAAGTCGATGGTGATTAGTTCGCAGCAAGCCCTGGATGTCATTAAAAAATTACCGGCTAAAAATGGTGCCATTGTTTCCATTTTTATGATGTTTCCACGGACTGGCCTTGATGAGCAATTTAAATATTTCTATCTTTCACAAATCAAAGAAAAATTGATTCCATATTTATCGCCAACCACTTTATTAATTGATTCAGCAAATGACATCTTAGTATTGTTAACGAAAGCTGCCGAAACGTACGAATATGTACAAACGGCTCAAGGTTTATATCAAGTGATTTCTCAGTATGTTGAAGTCAACGCCCTTGAATCCTTGATTAAATTTAATATGGCAATTATTGAGCATAAGCATTTCCCAAATGATTTCCGTAATCTTATGCGTAAAAGCAAAGAACTGAATCAGGTTATGATCAAAAGAAAAGTAACTATTTTACCTTATGAAACGAATCAACCGATTGTTCAGGCCCTGCAAAGTAATGAATCGGTATTTGTAGAAGACTTATATCATCAACTTAAATTCACACTCAATTTTAGACCGTTAATCAATCAAGAAGATATGGCTGTTTTTGGTCATCAAGTGATTATTCAACCTCAAAATCCAACAGGGCTTACCACGCTTGAATTACTCCAAGATGCAAATGAATTAATGACCTATACCAAGGAATTTTATCGGCGATATCTTTATTTGATTGGACAAGTCGTCCTACCGAGAATTGATCAATTATTACTAGTGCCAATGTCATTAGTGATCAAACCCTTTGAATTTTTAAATGACATCAAAAATCTTCCTAATGCAAAAAACTTAGTACTTTTGCTTGATGAGACCGAAATCAAAGAACTTGCGCCTACCGAAGTTTCTTTAAAAGCTTGGGCAGAACCATTTCATCGTTTGGGAATACAATTTGCATTGTCAATTGATGAATTCTCTTCGAATTTACCAGATGAGATTTATCAATATTTCCAATTTTATTTTTTAAATTATAAACGGATTATCAATGTAGAAAACACCCAAAAAACTGCCATTCAATTAAAATTAATATTTCAAACCTTCAATAAATTTAATAAACCCTTTATTCTTGTCGATTTAGTATCCGAAGCTAGTTTGGAATTAATCCCGCTTAAGCATGTTAAAATCATGGGTGCCGATTGGATTATGGGGTATCAAACTAGTCCAGACCAACCGAGTAAACGTACCACGAATAAGGTTAAAGCACTGGTCAATAAGCAGGAGGAATATTATGGAAAAACAAATTAAGAACGAAGCGATAACGTCCCGAGAAAAAGATTTTGCCCAATGGTACACCGATGTATGCAAAAAAGCAGAATTAATGGATTATTCTTCAATCAAGGGTTTCATTATTTATCGGCCTTATGGTTATGCAATTTGGGAACAAATTCAAAAGTATCTTGACCAAAAGTTCAAAGATACTGGTCATGAAAATGTCTATATGCCAATGGTGATTCCACAAAGTCTATTCAATAAAGAAAAAGAACACGTGGAAGGTTTTGCTCCTGAAACTTTAATTGCCACTTTAGGAGGAAAAGAAAAACTCGATGATCCACTGATCATTCGCCCAACCTCTGAAGTCTTATTTTGTGAACATTATGCAAAGATCATCAATTCTTATCGGGACTTACCCAAAAAATACAATCAATGGTGTTCAGTTGTAAGATGGGAAAAAACGACGAGACCTTTCTTAAGAGGGGCAGAATTCCTTTGGCAAGAAGGTCATACCGTTCATGAAACGGAACAAGAAGCAAGATTTGAAACGTTACAAATGTTAAAGATTTATCAAACGCTTGGCGAAGAGCTTCTCGCCATCCCATTTTTAACAGGAAGAAAAACTGAAAAAGAAAAATTTGCTGGCGCAAAAGAAACGTATGCCGTTGAAGCGTTAATGCATGATGGCAAATCGCTGCAATCCGGTACGAGTCATTACTTTGGCACCGGTTTTGCCGAAGCATTTGGTATTCAATTTCAAAATCGTCAAAACCAATTGCAACCGGTTCATCAAACCTCATGGGGTGTATCCACGCGCTTAATAGGTGGCTTGATTATGGTCCATGGAGATGATAATGGCTTGATTTTACCGCCTCGAGTGGCCCCGATTCAAGTGATGATTGTCCCAATTATGCCGCAAAAGCCAGGGGTTTTATCCCAAGCGAAAACCTTATTTGATTCACTTAAACAAGCCGGAATCAGAGTGATGTTGGATGAATCTGATAATTCGCCTGGGTGGAAATATGCCGAAGCAGAAATGAAGGGGATTCCATTAAGAATCGAATTAGGACCTCGTGATTTAGAACAACAACAAGTGGTGATGGTCAAACGCAATGATAAAACCAAGAAAACGATTAAGTTTTCCGACCTTGTTAAAGAAGCTAATTTAACCCTAGAACAAGTACAACAAGAACTTTTACAACATGCGAAGCAACATTTGGCTACTAACATTCGTGAAGCTAATTCTTTAGAAGAGTTAACTGCAATGCTTAATCAATTTGGTGGATACGTAAAAGTATCGGTCGATGATACGGAAGAAGTGGAAAAAATCGTCAAAGAAAAAGCACAAGCAACCGCTCGCGTGATTCCTTTTGACCAAGTGGGTTTGAGACCTAAATGCGCGATCACTGGCAAACCTGCTAAACGCATCGTTTATTTTGCCAGAGCCTATTAATTTACCTTGAAAACTCGTAAAAATCTATGCTACTATGGGTAGCGTTGGAGTAGTACCCAAGAGGCTGAAGGGGACGGTTTGCTAAACCGTTAGATCGGGGAAACCTGGTGCGAGGGTTCAAATCCCTCCTACTCCGCCATGACTCATAATCAGTTATGAGTCTTTTTTTATTTTACGAATCACGATTAAAGTATTAAGATGGTGTTAACGGAGTTTTTAAATGATAACCATCAAAGTTGTTTCCACCAAAAGAGCGTTGAAAGCATTTATTGATTTTCCCACCAAACTTTATCGAAATAATCCCTATTTTACACCCTATATTTTTGAAGATGAATTGAAGAACTTAGATCCTCAATTTAATCCTGCGAGTGAGTATTGTGATTTTCGATTATTTTTAGCATACAAAGGCGGCGTGATTGTGGGGAGAGTGGCTGCCATTATCAATCGTTACGCTAATGAAAAATATCAAGAAAAGAGAGTCCGATTTAATCGCATTGATTTTATCGATGATGCTGACGTTTTTGATGCGTTAATGAAAGCGGTGAGTGATTATGGAAAGTCAATGGGCATGACCCAAATGGCAGGCCCGCTTGGATATTCCGATCAAGATAAAGAGGGTTTGTTAACCTTTGGGTTTCAAGAAAAAAATATGTTTGTCACCTTCTATACGGCTGAATATTATGTGAAACATTTTGAAC
>VHBF01000018.1 GCA_016872075.1 Bacillota bacterium
CGACGTGTGACATCCATATAGTTGAGTACTGCTGATTCTAAATCTGCGTCAACAAAAGTTAAAGCTTGTTCGGCAATCAATTGTTCCAACATTCTGAAGTTAAAGAAACGATCGAAATTACGAATTTCATTTGTCACGGTTTCTGCCCGTGTTTTATAGTTAGCGGTTGTCGAAAAATTATAATTTACGAAGGTAACTAAATCTTCACCATTATTCGTTGGATAATTGGGTGTACCAGGAATTTCGGTCGTATAGTAATCTTCTAAACTCACACCATCTTGAACATCGACTAATGCAGATCTTTCCACAACAATAAAGTGAATACCTTGATAGCCGCTATCACCAGATCCAGTGCCAGCTCTGACAACAAGAATAACTTTTCCATTTTCATCTGTTAATACGGTTTGGTTGTTGAGTTCAGGAACATTTCTAAACCCATCATAATTGAAGTTACCACCACCTAAACTTTCTGGGGTGACCACTGCAATATTGTGACGGTTAAAATATTCATTAAAAATGATGTTGCGAGGAAAGTAGAGTGAATCATTGTTGTTAACAGGATTCCCATTGATATCTTTGGTAACGTTTGCATATTGATCTAATGAGACAAAGGCATGGAAGGGAATAGTTGCTAAACCTAATTCATCAAAATAGTCCAATGCGGTTTCAGGAACGTTTAATTGGTCTCTTTTTTCTAATACTTCTTCGTTTTGATTAAACACTGAATCATATGCATAAATACCTAATTTAAATTCATTTACAAAACTGGTGGCTTTGGACATAATGCCTAAATCACCGAATTGTTCTTTGGAACCATCTTCACTCATTTCCCGTGCGACTTCACCAAAAGTTTCACCATTACGTTGAATGGCTAATCGATTGGCAACTGCATAAAGTTTCTTGGCTTCTGCTTCGGTAATTCTACCATTATATAGATCAGCACCTGCAGCAGAGACTTTCACAAGAATATGCTTAACATGATAGGGTAAACGTTCGTTTAAATAACCCGGGCCAAAGTCATCGCCAGTCACAAAACTCGATAAATTATCATCAAAGTAACGATCTTCAACTTCTTGCTTCATGGTCCGATATGCAAAATAGTCCTTCAATTCTTCTAAATCTTCGACATTATATGATTCCAGAAGAGTATTGAGTTCATCATTGTAATTTGTGCCATTAGTAGAGGCGTTATTTCTTGCAGTTTCCTTAACTCCATCCACACTAATGTCGGCTTTGCGAAAAATTTCAGCCTTTAGTGCTTGAGTTTCGGCATCTTCTTGGTTAATTTGGTTGCGAATCACCAATTCAGTAACAGATTCAACAAATTTGGAAACGCCAAATTCATTTCCCCGATAATTACCAAAAAGTTGATCAGCTGTGTAACCCGTTGAGTTGCCATCCTTGTCTTTCATCGTGATTAAATAACCATCACTATTTTCAGTGACAGGGTTGCTACATGCACTTAATGTGACGAGCGTGGCCAAGGCAAAGGATGCGATGGCAAATTTCGTGCGATTCATTTCTTAAGAATCCTCCTAGCAATAAAGCATAGTTATTTTATTATTTTATGAGGTTATATTCAACAAATATCTACTTTTTTAATTCAAAAGTGACAAGGTTAATTTTAAAATCCTCATAAATAGCAAGAATAAAGACAAAAATTACTATATCATATGGTTTGTGATATCAAAGTAAATAACTTAAAATATATCTTTGAAGGAGAATATTATGGCAACATTAGAAATAAAAAATTTATGGGTGAAGGTCGCCGACATCCATATATTAAGGGGTGTCAATTTAACCATTCAAGATCATGAGACTGTTGCCTTGTTAGGTCCTAATGGTCACGGTAAGTCGACTTTATTATCTGCAATCATGGGTCATCCAAAATATGAAATTACAGAAGGTGAAATTCTTTTAGATGGAAAAAACGTCAGAGAAATGGAAGTAGATGAACGATCAAGAGCTGGACTATTTCTGGGAATGCAACATCCTTCCGAAGTTCCTGGCGTCATCAATTCCGATTTTTTAAAGGCTGCAATCAATGTCCGAAGAGAAAAGCCGATTAATTTAGTTGAACTCTATAAAAAGCTTGATGATGCGTCTAAGCAAATGAAGATTCCGCTTGAGTTAAGTCATCGTCACCTTAATGAAGGTTTTTCAGGTGGCGAACGTAAACGAAATGAAATCCTTCAATTACTCTTATTAAAGCCAACTATCGCGATGTTGGATGAAATTGATTCTGGTTTAGACGTCGATGCTTTGCAAGCTGTCAGTGAGGCGATCAAAAAAATTCAACGTGAAACCAAGATGAGTTTTTTAATTATTTCTCACTATGCAAGACTATTCCAAATGATTCAACCAACCAGAGTTGTGGTGATGATTAATGGACGGATTGCGGTTGAAGGCGGTCCTGAAGTCATTACCAAAGTCGATGGTTCTGGATATGAATGGTTGACAAAAGAATATGGAATTAGCATCAAAAAAGAAGACAAAAATGCCAAACCAATTTCAATGAACACCATTTCTATTGGTGCTTGTGCCACCAATGAGGCCACAAAATATGCAAAGAAATAAGCTGATTGCCAATCAATCAGTTTTTCACATTCCATCTTCCAAAGTTAGAGTGCAATATCTACTCGACTTAAGTAATGTCACTTTTTCACCCATTCATTTAGTCATCGCACCGAATGCCGATATTGATTTACTTATTCAAAACGGAAAACACGATTTAATGCTTGAAGTTGATATTGCAGACTATGTTTCCGGAAAAATCCAATTTGCGATGTTTGGTGAAAACAAGAATTTTAATTGGCAAGCTTCTGTTGGCGCCAACGTCAATCTTGAGGCTGCGATTGCCGATTTTACCGAAGGTAAGGGTCGCGTAAACATTGCTTTTGAAATGTTAGGTAGAGATTCTCAAGTAGTATGGCGAACGGCTGCATTAGCCAGTCATCAAGATCGTAAGTTTTAACACCTATGCGAATATGACAATTTATGGTGTCACAGAAGGCCAAAGTAGCCTCCAATTTACAGGGACTGGGCACATTATTAATGGTGCTAAATTTTCTAAAACACACCAATCAGCCAAAATCATGGTGTTTGATGAAAAATGTTTTGGTCGGGCAGATCCAGTATTAAAAATTGATGAAAATGAAGTAGAAGCATCTCATGCTGCATCGGTTGGTCGTGTCAATGAAGATCATTTATATTATTTACAATCTCGTGGCCTTACAAAACAAGAAGCAAAGCGACTGATAACCTTGGGTTATCTTCAACCGATTATTGCTTATTTCAGCGACGAATCAATTCGAGCCATGTTATCTCAACAAATTGCATTAGGAAATGAATCGTGAATCTCAAACAAATCCGTCAAGATTTTCCCATTTTCAAAAAGAAATTTAAAGGCAAACCTTTAGTTTATTTTGATAATGCTTCCACTACTTTTAAGCCATTATCGGTCATTAAGGCAATGGATCGATACTACTTAGAATATCCCGTTAATGCTGGTCGAGGTGAATACGATTTAGCCCATTATCTTGAAACCGAAATTGAAAGTTCTCGAAAAAAAGTTGCAGATTTCATTAACGCTAAACCTCAGGAAATTGTATTCACGACCGGCACGACGATGGGTATCAATTTAATTGCCCAAAGTTATGCAATGCATCTTTTAAAACCAGGTGATGAAATTATCATCACCGAATCAGAACACGCAGCCAATGTTTTACCTTGGTATCAAGTCGCAGAAAAAACTGGAGCAAAAGTTGTGATTATCGATTTAGATGCACAACAACGATTAACCCCAGACTTATTAAAAATACATTTGAATAAAAATACTAAAATTGTATCTTTTGCTAGTATAAGTAATGTTTTAGGGACGCAAACCAATGTCCAAGCATTAGCTAAACTTGCTCACACTGTCGGTGCGATTGTGATTGTAGATGGTGCTCAATCGGTGCCTCATCGAGCTACGGATGTCCAAATGCAAGACATTGATTTCCTCGTTTTTTCTGGACACAAAATGCTTGGACCAACGGGTATTGGCGTTTTGTACGGAAAATTTCAATTACTGGAAAAAATGAAACCATTTTTCACAGGTGGGGCAATGTCGCTTCGCTTTAATAAAGACCATAAAGTAAAGTATGCGCCGATTCCTCATGTGTTTGAGGCTGGTACTCAAAACTGGTCTGGGATTATTGGATTAAAAGCGGCGATTGAATATTTAGAAAAAGTAAGCTTTGAATTGATTCACTCTCAAGAAAAAAAATTAAAAGACTATTGCCTTGCGGGTCTTAAAAAAATCGATCATATCAAGGTTTACAATCCAGAAACTGATTCGGCAATTCTTGCTTTTAATATCGTGGGGGTCAATCCGCAAGATGCTGCCACTTACTTTAATAGTCAAGGGGTTGCCGTTCGCTCCGGTCAACATTGTGCCCGCAACCTTGTCGACTTTTTAAAAACCGATGGGACAGTTCGTTGGTCAGCCTATTTCTATAACACGATTGAAGAAGTTGATCGATTTTTAGATGCCGCAAAGAAAGGAAGGAATTTTCTCGATGCCTACTTTTAATGATCCGATGCTGATGCGTCAAATAATTATGGATCACTATGAACATCCACGGAATCGCGTAAAATTAAATTTACCTGGCGTGCAATCGATTCACATGGATACCTCAGGATGCATTGATGACATCGATGTCAATCTTTTGTTAGAAAATGGCATAATTAAGGCGCTTAGTTTTGAAGGAGTTGCTTGTACGATTTCAACCGCATCGACTTCCATCATGACTGAGTTACTAATGGGTAAATCCAAAAAAGAAGCGATTTATGTAATTGAGCAATATATGAAGATGATTCATGCCCAACCTTATGACAGTAGTGTGCTGGGTGAGGCAATGGTGTTTCAAAACACGTATAAACAAGCTAGTCGCATTAAGTGTGCGACCCTTGCTTGGCAAGGTTTATCTTCGTTATTAAAGGAGGAAAAATAAATGGATAAAGACAATATTCCCCAAGACGAATATCTATATGGATTTAATGATAAAGACGTCTCAATTTTAAAAACAGACAAAGGGATTTCTGAAGCCATTGTTCGACAAATATCTCGGTTAAAAAAAGAACCGAAATGGATGGAAGAAAAAAGAGTCGAAGCCTTTAAAATTTTTCAAGGATTAAAAATGCCAAAATTTGGTCCTGATTTAAATTTTATTGATTTTCAAACTTACACCTACTACACCAAACCGTCTGAAAGAGAAGAAACTACATGGGATAAAGTTCCTGATACGATTAAGAACACCTTTCAAAAATTAGGAATTCCTGAAGCGGAAGCTAAATATCTTTCCGGTGTTACGACTCAATATGAGTCAGAAGTCGTTTATCATTCGATGTTAAAAGAAGTTGAAGAAAAGGGAATCAAATTTTTGTCAACCGATGAAGGCTTAAAACAATTCCCCGAACTTTTCAAACAATATTTTGGATCGGTCATTCCGATGAATGATAATAAATTTGCGGCACTTAATACTGCGGTTTGGTCTGGTGGTTCGTTTATTTATGTACCTAAAAATGCCCATCTTGATAAACCTTTACAAGCTTATTTCCGAATCAATAATGAAAAGACAGGACAATTTGAACGCACGCTCATAATTGTCGATGAAGGGGCAAGTGTGAACTATGTTGAAGGTTGCACCGCTCCTATTTATTCAATTGAATCATTACATGCTGCAGTCGTAGAAATTATTGTTTTACCTAATGCAAAATGCCGATATACGACGATTCAAAATTGGTCTCCTAACGTTTTAAATCTTGTGACCAAGCGCGCCTATTGCCATGAAAATGCGCAAATGGAATGGATCGATGGCAATATCGGTTCGATGAAAAATATGAAGTATCCAGCAGTTATTCTCGGGGGTCGTGGTTCTAAAGGAACCGTTATTTCCATAGCGGTTGCGGGTAAAGGTCAAGAACAAGATGCTGGTGCGAGGATGATTCACTTAGCACCTGACACTTCTTCAACGATTGTTTCAAAAACGATTGTGAGGAATGGTGGCGTCAGTAATTATCGCGGTACAGTTCGAATACATCCGCAAGCCATTAATTCAAAAAATCATACCGAATGCGATACGTTAATTCTTGATGGTCGTTCCAAAGCGGATACGATTCCTAAAGATGAAGTTTTAAACAATGAATCCTTTATCGAGCATGAAGCGACGGTCAGTAAAATTTCTGAAGATCAATTATTTTATTTAATGTCGAGAGGGTTATCAGAAGAAGATGCAACCCAAATGATTATTATGGGATTTATTGAACCATTCTCACGTGAATTACCGATGGAATATGCAGTTGAATTGAATCATTTAATTAAATTAGAAATGGAAGGTAGTGTCGGTTAATCTTTTATGACGCGATATGAAGTGATTGTCATTGGTGGTGGCCATGCCGGATTAGAAGCAGCTTTTGCTGCTGCGAACATGGGTGCTAAAACCTTACTGATCACCCTCAATAAAAAAATGATGGGCAATATGCCTTGCAATCCTTCCATTGGTGGTAGTGCCAAGGGAATTGTTGTTCGGGAAATTGATGCCTTAGGTGGCAAAATGGGTGTCGGTGCTGATGCAGAATATTTACAAATGAAAATGCTAAACACCGGTAAAGGTCCCGGTGTTCAATGTTTACGCGCCCAGGTTGATAAACTTCGATATCCTCGATATATGCAAAAACTGGCCGATGAAACCGAAAACCTTACCGTTAAAGAAGGCATGGTCTTGAATTTACTTCATGATGATCATCATGTGTTTGGGGTGGTCATGGCTAATGGTGAAACCATTGAATCGGACGCAGTTATTTTAACTACCGGAACCTATATGGAATCGGAAGTGCTAGTTGGATTAACAAAACGATCTGCTGGCCCAGACGGTGAAAAACCAAGCTTAGGTTTATCGCCTAATCTTGCAAAAATGGGGATTGAATTATTCCGTCTTAAAACAGGCACGCCTCCAAGGCTTAAACGTAATTCACTCGACTTTTCAAAGATGGATCCACAATATCCTTCTGAAGGCGAATTATTATTTTCTGCGCTTTCGCCTAAAGCAAAACCCTTTAGCGAACAAGCACTTTGCTATTTAATTCATACGCAACCCCAAACCCATGACATCATCAGACAAAATTTAAAAAAATCTGCAATGTTTGGAGGGTTAGTGACTGGCGTTGGGCCTCGTTATTGTCCCTCGATTGAAGATAAAGTGGTGCGCTTTGCCGATAAAGAACGGCATCAATTGTTTATTGAACCAGAATCTGCTGAAACGGATTCGATGTATTTGCAAGGTTTTTCCACCTCCATGCCGGCTGAAATTCAAGTGAAAATGGTGCGTTCTTTACCTGGACTAGAGCAAGCGGTATTTTTAAAATATGCATATGCGATTGAATATGATGCGATTGTGCCAACGCAATTTGACTTAACCTTAGAAGTAAAAAAATGGCCAGGTCTATATGGCGCTGGGCAAATTTTCGGCACCTCTGGTTATGAAGAAGCTGCTGGTGCCGGTATCATGGCCGGAATCAACGCTGTGCGAAAAATTCGCAAATTACCGCCTGTGATTCTAAGAAGGGATCAAGCATATATTGGTGTGATGATTGATGATTTAGTGACAAAAGGAACGCAAGAACCATATCGCTTATTATCCTCTCGTGCCGAATATCGCTTATTACTTAGACACGATAATGCGGCAGCAAGATTGACCCAAATTGGTCGCGATATTGGTTTAGTCAACGATAAGCAATACCATTTATTTAAAGCAGAACAACAATTACTTCAAGATATTGAGCAGCATTTAAAATCCGTTTCCATTCGTCCAAACCCATCCATCAATGCCTTCCTTGCAACGCTTGATCAAGGTGCTTTACAAGGTGGGATTACGGCCTATGAATTACTAAGACGCCCGCAAATTAAATGGCATGATTTAATCAAGTTTTTCCCTAGCCTTCAACAGTTCACGTTATCTGAATCATTGTTAACCCAATTAGAAGTGAATATAAAGTTTGTGGGTTATATTGAAAAAGAAGTTAAACAAGCTCAAGCTTTCGCTAAGTATGAAGATTTAACGATTCCGCAATCGATTGATTATGCTAGTCTTGCGGGGATGGCGATGGAAGCAAGACAAAAACTTAGTAAAATTAAACCCTTAACCATCGGTCAAGCATCGCGAATTTCAGG
>VHBF01000019.1 GCA_016872075.1 Bacillota bacterium
TGTTGGCAATATCTGCACCCGAGAAACCTACGGTTCGCTTAGCAAGATTATCAAATTCAACAGTTGGGTCTAATTTTTTATTTCTAGAGTGAACAGCAAAAATGGCCGCTCTTCCTTTTCGATCAGGCAAGTTTACTGTAATTTGCCGATCAAAGCGTCCCGCTCGTAATAGGGCTGGGTCAAGTACGTCTTCGCGGTTAGTAGCAGCAATAACGATAATACCTGAGTTATCTGAAAAACCATCTAATTCCACAAGTAATTGGTTGAGGGTTTGTTCACGTTCATCGTTACCACCGCCCATACCAGCACCACGTTGACGACCAACGGCATCAATTTCATCAATAAATATTAAGCAAGGGGCGTTACGTTTGGCTTGACGGAACATGTCGCGAACACGGCCAGCACCAACCCCAACAAACATTTCAACAAAATCGGAGCCTGAGATAGAGAAGAATGGGACGCCTGCTTCACCGGCAACCGCTTTAGCAAGTAAAGTTTTACCCGTTCCTGGAGGACCTACTAATAAAACACCACGAGGCAATTTAGCGCCTAATTTGGTAAATTTGGCTGGTGTTTTTAGATATTCAACTAATTCAACTAATTCAGCTTTTTCTTCTTCAGCGCCTGCAACATCGCTAAATTTAATTTTAGAGTTATCTTCTCTCCGCGCTCGAGACCGATTAAATTCAAGGGCTTTGTTATTTGTGTTGTTAACACTGGCATTCATTCTAGAAAAGATAAATAAGAAGACGAGGGCCGAACCTCCGACCACAAAAATGGTAGGACCCCAAGCATCAAACCAATTGGTTTCAAAGGCATTATTGGTATTCCAAATTTGGGCAAAGAAATAGCCTTGAGTTGGATCGTTTTCATCAATTAATCTTGTGCTTAAGGCTTCATCTACCGCATCCTTAATGAAGGTATTGCTTGTTTCAAAGGTAGCAGTGAAATAGATGGTGCTTCCTTCATCACTAACATAGTTTCCAGAAAGAATGGTGACGGTTTCTCTTTCGGTGGTAGTGATTTCTTTGATGTCTGCGGTTTGTAAGAAATTACCTAAGTTGGTGGCAGGAATATTGACCGTGCCGACCGGATTAGAAAAAAACACCAGCCACACAAACGCCAAGACGGCAGTTGCCATCATAATGTATGGAAATAAGTAATTGATAAAGGTGGTTGGTTTTCGATTCATGATTGCTCCTTAATCGGTGATGATATAGAGAAAATTATACACGATATCTTCTCGTACTATGATTATATTCTATTCTAAAATCTCTAACCAATTATTCGCTTTAACATCATAGTTTTTTTGGTATCGAGGCAAAAGAATAATGTCACCATTGGGCGATGTGAAGACTGGCCACACCCTTCTTAAAAATAGTGGCATTTTCCAATCAATCGCCAAGCGACGGAAGGGTTTTGCATAGGTTTTAATCGTTAATAAGTCGTTAGGTTTGCAAGAACGAAGAATAAAGGTTTCTGGGAGTTGAGGCATTCGCTCTAAATCAATAATCAATCCAGAAACTCTCACCGTGCCTTTAGGATTTTTAAACCGATAAGGTTTGATTAATTCATTCTTTACTAACCAAATGTGGTCATACGCCTTTTCAAGATGCCACCCACGGGCGTAAGAAATAAGGATATTTGGTTTTTGAGAAGCGAGAATTTGTTGGATTTTATTTAACCATGACTCGGTAATAGGAAAGAAAATACCATGAGTTTGGTTTAATAAAAACCAATATAGGAAACGCTTTAAGATATCCCACTGTTGATACTGAGCAATCGGTAGAGAACGTTTTACCATGAAAGGTTGCAACGATTGCAGCATTTGTTGTCGAAGTTGATTGGCTTCTTGAAATGCTTTTCTTTTTTTATCTTGTTCGGAAACCGTAAGTTTTTTTAATTCGACACGAATGCGATTGCGTTGATAAATTAACTTGGTGTTGCTGAAATCAATTGAATAAGGAATGTGGTGTTCAGAGCAATAATCCATTAAAGCTTCTTTGGATACATCAAGTAAAGGCCGATAGACCTTAACCCCCTCCCAAGAACCAAATGGGCGAATCCCAAAATACTCATAGAGGTTAGAGCGTTGAATCTGCATCATCGCCGTTTCTAAATCATCATCTTGATGATGGGCGGTTAAAATACCTTCTGCGTGAAGAGTGTTTACAAGCTCTTTAAAAAAGTCATAGCGAATCTTTCTTGCTTGTGCTTGTAGATTTCCTTTGGGCATTTTAGAAACCTCTAGGATGTGTAATGGTAAATCATGGACCAAACAATATTGCTCAAGTTGGGATTGTTCAAGATCGCTTTCTTTTCTTAAGTGGTAGTTAACGTGGGCGACTTCAATCTTAAGTGAGTGTTGTTGTAACAGATGTAAAAGTGCCATTGAATCAGGGCCAAAAGACACCGCCACCACATAGGTTTTAGCGGGATCGATAAGGTTTGGGTTGAGGAATGGTTTCATAATTTTGAATTGGGTTGAGTACTCGAATTTTGATGGTTTGATCTTTAAAATAAATATCGATGATGTCTTGGGGTTTAACTTCATAACTGGGTTTGGTGAGTTGATCGTTCACTCTGACTCGATTTTTTTCAATGGTTTCTTTCGACAAAGCGCGACGTTTTAATACCCCAATTTGCTTTAAATATAAATCTAATCTCATAGGATTAGTTTAATCCTTTTTTGTAATATTATCGTAGGTTTGCACAACCCCTCTAATCAAATCCATTAAAATCGCAAACCAATCACCGGTTTTATTTAATCGAATGCGCAGGATTCGATTAGCGTAATTAATCTTCAATGCGTGCACATGCTGTTGAATAAGTTGAAATAATAACGTTCCTGATTTGTTGAGATTGGTAAACGCTTCGCTACAAAATACATCGATATAAGCCTTGGTTTCTTGCCACGATCCAACAGCGGGGTGTTGGGTTAATAAATCAAAGTGTCTTTTCTTTAATAAGTTTTGAACTTGGTCTGGCAACCTGCCATAAATATCACGAATGTCATTTTCAATCGTTTGTAGTTCATCAAAATCTTTCGCCGATTCAATGGATTGATAGAGCTCAACCTTATCTTCTGTTTTGGCGTAGGTCTCTGGGATGTAAGCATCAATCATCAGTGATGGAGGTGGGGTAACGTGCGGTTTAACGATACCTGTTTTCTTCTCCTCAATCGCTTCATTGAGTAATTGTAAATACATATCAAGACCAACCGTATCAATAAATCCTGCTTGTTCTGGACCTAAAATGTCTCCCGCACCTCGAATCATTAAATCGCGTTGGGCAATCTTATATCCACTACCTAATTCTGTAAACTCTTGGATTGCCTTTAACCGTTTAGCGGCTTGTTCATTAAGGCGTTCCGCTTCTTCGTAAAGTAAATAGGCGTAGGCAATACGATTACCACGACCCACCCGGCCTTTGATTTGATATAACTGAGATAATCCAAAGTTTGCCGCTTGTTCGATGATGATTAAATTAGCATTGGCGACATCGATCCCGTTTTCAATAATAGAAGTACAAACTAATAGATTAATATTGCCATTATAGAAATCAACCATCACATCTTCAATTTCATTTTTTTCCATTTGTCCATGGACAACCCCAACACGACTACCTTTAATCTTGGTGTTTAATTGCGAGGCGACAAAGTCAATGTCTTCAACGCGATTATGAAGATAATACACTTGACCTTCTCTTGCGAGCTCTCGTTCAATTAATTCTTTAATAATCAGTGTGTCGTGGCGCATGACATAAGTTTGAATCGGGACGCGATTCAGTGGCGAGGTATTGATTTGAGACAATTGACGAATCCCCAATAAGGAAATTTGTAACGTTCGCGGAATCGGCGTCGCACTAAGCGTTAACACATCGACGTTGGTCTTGAGTTCTTTGATATTTTCTTTTTGTTCAACACCAAATCGTTGTTCTTCGTCCACAATTAATAAACCTAAGTCTTTAAAGATGATTTCTTTACTAAGTAAACGATGGGTACCGATAACCAATTGAATCTGCCCTGCTTTGATTTGCTTCATATATTCTTTTTGCTTTGCTTCAGGAATTAAGCGAGAGAAGATAGCAATATTAATACCAAAGGTGGCAAATCGATCAATCGCTCTTTCGTAATGTTGTCTAGCCAAGAGGGTGGTTGGACAAAGTATCGCTACTTGTTTGTGAGCATTCATTGCCTTAAAAGCAGCACGAAAAGCGACTTCAGTTTTTCCAAAAGCAACATCGCCACATAACAACCGATCCATGGGGAAAGGTTTTTCCATATCAGCTTTAATTTCATTCACAGATCGTTGTTGGTCTGGAGTGAGTTCATAAGGAAACATGTTTTCAAATTGGGTTTGTAGTTCGTCATCAGCAGGGAAAGCAAAACCTTGTGTAACAGCGCGATTTTTATACAAAGCAACAAGACGTTCTGCTAAATCATCCACTCTTTCTTTAATTCGCTTTTTGGTGCTTTCCCATTCTTTGGATTGGAGTCGATGAAGTTTGGGTGCTGCTCCTTCTTTACCAGAAAATTTTCTCACTAATTTAAATTGGGACAACGGGACATAAAGAACATCCGTACCGGCATACTGAATATGCAAATAATCTTTATGGAGACCATCAATTTCAATGGTTTTAACTCCTATGTATTGCCCGATACCAGAGTACTCATGGACCACATAATCACCAGGAGACAGATCTTCGTGAGACGAAAGTATGGTCGCCTCTTTATAACGGGAAAAATATTTTGAAGTTTTTTGACGATACCCAAATAATTCTTTACTGGTAATACAAGCAAATTTAAAATCTGGGATTTCAAATCCTTCTTCAAGATTCAATAAGGTAATGGCAATCTTTTGGTTGGGGATTTGTAATCCTTCTGTGAGCGTAAAGGTTTGTTTGAGTTCTTGAAGTTGCGTTGTGAGTTGATCAAGTTGCGATTGAGTGCTAACCGCAAACAAGAGGTTGGGGTAAAGTGCAATCGCTGATTTTAGCGTTGTTTGTAAGGCACTGGTTTGATTTGAACCAATCGTGATGGGGCGAATAGAAAGATGAAAACCAGATTCGGAAACAAACTCCTTGTTGTAAATATTTTGCGTGGTACTTAAAACCCGATCAAGCGGTCGATACATTTGAAGATGGGAAAGTTGACGACCAGAAATGGATAATTCTTGGAAGTAAGACCACCCCTCTTCGATGAGTAATTTAGCGGTGCTTTCAACTTGATCTTGATTGGCAATTAACGTAATCGCATTGGGTTGGTAATCTAAAATCGAATAATGGTTAGCCTGTGAAAATCCTAAATAACGATAATGTTGGGCATGGATTTGATGTTGTTGAATGGATTGTAAATCACTTAATGTCACCGTCTCTAGCTGTGAATAAAGTTGCGGACCAATTAATTTTAAATCACTAGCGAGCTGGGTTAAAACTTTGGTTTCTAAACCAGCTCTTTCTTCGGGTGTAAATAAAATATCACTTGCAGGAAGGATTTCTACTTGATGAATTTGTTCAAATGAGGTTTGGTTGGCAATTTCAAAATACCGAATGCTTTCAATTTCTTCGCCAAAGAATTCAATTCGGACTGGGTGTGGTAAATTCACCGAAGCGATGTCTAAAATGTCGCCACGAATCGCAAATTGAAGGGATGCATCGATTTTATTAACGCGTTGATAACCTGCGGCAATCAATAGCTTTTTGAGATGCTGAATTGGGTAACTTTCTCCAGGTTTAAGATTGAGTTTTAAACTTTCAATATATTGAGGGTTAGGCAAATACTTAAGCACACCGGCGGTATGAGTGATGAGAATGAACGGTTTACGGGTTAATAATTGACTCATCACATAAAGACGTTGTGCCAACATTTCTTTGTTGTTTGCGATTGTATTCGCTCTTAATAATTCGTCCACTGGATAAAAGAGACAGTGACTTTCACCGATAAAGCTGGTTAAGAGATCATAAACTTTTTGAGCGTTATATAGGTTAGAAGTAATCACGTGGATACTTTGTGGTTTTTCTAAATAAGCAGCCGCAACGGTTAAAGCGATTCCAATCGTGTCGTCCAAATGAAAAAGCCCCTTTTTCGATAAGAGGGGGGTGGTGATTTTGGTTTCTTGAATTTGTGAGAATAAGGATTTCAGTCGCTATCACCTCGATTAAATTGATTCATCGCTTGAGAGAAATTTGTCTTAATATAAACTTCAATTGCAGATACTGCATCCTGAATTGCTTGATTCATTTTCTTTTGGTCCTCTTTGGAAGGAACCCCTAAAACATAATCCTTGCCCTTTTGGTCTAATGGTACCGCGCCTATCCCAACGCGAATCCGTTTAATTTCTTGAGTGCTAAAGGTGTCGATGATATGTTGCATACCGTTGTGAGAACCACTTGAACCAGTCATTCTTAATCTAATTTTTCCTGGCTCTAACGCTAAATCATCATAGATAACTACGATTTCTTGGGGTGAAATTTTATAAAATTGACTGATTGCTGAGACAGATTGACCACTTAAATTCATAAAGGTTGTGGGTTTTAATAAGATGACTTGATGAAGCGTCTGGGTTACATATTCACCTTGAAAATTAGTTTTGAAAGGAGAAAGGTTCCATTTTTTTGCCAAAGCGTCTACCACCATAAAACCCATGTTATGGCGTGTATTGGCATATTCTTTTCCTGGATTTCCTAATCCAACAATCAATTTCACAACTGAATATTCCTTGCTTAACTATCTTATCACGAGTGCTATACTTGAAACGAAATGAAGAAATTGAATGCTGATTTTATTAGCTTATTTATAAAGGGTTTGGCAATTGGTACGGCGGCCATTATCCCTGGTATTTCTGGTGGTACCATTGCCTTTATGCTTGGTATTTATGATCGATTAATTGAGTCGATTGTCGGTATCAAAAAGAACTTCCGTCAGTCTGTGACTGTACTTTTACCAACAGGTCTTGGCATTGTTTGGGCGATTGGTTCTCTAACCTTTCCAATGGGTCTTGCTTTTGAATTTGCACCCTTACCAACAGTGGCCTTGTTTGCAGGCCTCATTGTTGGAAGTTTACCCGCATTACGACACGATTTACCTAAACGGTTTTCCGTCACAAGTTGGTTTTATATTTTGATTCCAGGTCTGATTGCTTTGCTTCTTGGTGTCTTTTCGGTGATTGGAGAATTAGATGCAAGTTTAATTCTTGAAGGTGCGGCGCTCTTACCAAAGTTAACCTTAATCGTGGTTGGTTTTTTTGGTGTATCGGCTTTTGTGGTTCCTGGTATTTCTGGATCGATGTTATTACTTACCATTGGTTTTTATGAACCGGTATTAAACAGTTTGCAACGATTAATTGAAAATGTATTCAACATTCAAGGATTGGTTCCTGAGTTAATTAACTTTGCCCTTTTGGGGGTAGGTGCGCTTGTGGGTTTTGTTGTGATCAGCACCGTCATGTCTTTGTTGTTTAAAAAATATAAACAAGAAATCCATTTGGCCATTTTTGGTTTTATTGTTGGTTCAATTGGTGCGATTTTTTATAACTACAAGATTGTGCCTGTTTACCAAAATCTATCGATATGGATGGTTTTGTTATCGGTTGTCACCTTGGCAATCGGTACGATAGCTAGTTTTGGGTTAAATCGTCGATATGCGTCTCGATAAATTTCTCGCTAATGCTGGTGTTGGCACCAGAAGTGAAGTGAAAAACCTGATTAAATTAGGGGTTGTTTTAGTTAACCAGGAAGTGATTTTAGATAGTGGATTTGATGTCAACCCAGAACGCGATGAAGTGTTGGTGGATGAAGCTCCGGTCTCCTATCAAGAATATGTTTACCTCATGCTCAATAAACCGAAAGGTTATGTTTCTGCAAGAGAAGACCGCAAAGATCCTACTGCCTTTAGTTTGATTCAAGGTTATGAACATCGCGATTTGCACTTGGTTGGTAGATTAGATAAAGATACGACTGGTTTACTTATTTTCACGGATAACGGACAACTAACCCATCATTTAACATCACCAAAACACGATGTTGGAAAAACCTATCACGTCACACTAGATCAACCCTTAGACAAAAAATTGATTGATATTTTTAAAGCTGGTTTTTCTTTGGGTGAAAAAGAAATGGTTAAGGCGGCGTCATTAAATCTATTAACAAATCCAAATCAAGTTTCGTTGACCATTTATGAGGGTAAGTTT
>VHBF01000020.1 GCA_016872075.1 Bacillota bacterium
ACGTATCTTTTGTGAAGTGGGTGCCCACACTTTAAAGATTGCTTCAGAAGCATTAAACGTCAACCCTAAATCACTTCCAGCGTATGTGAATTCTTGATTGAACTTAGTCGTTTCAAATAATCGATTCGCAAGCACGGTTCTAATTTTAGTTTTGGTATCAGTGGGTTTGAATTTAACCCGAACTCGATAAAGTAAAGAGATATCGGCATCACTCGTTAACGGTGCTTGAAGACCATTATTACCAGCGCCACCCGTGGCGATTACATCTTCGTCTGCGAGAATTTCATAACTCGTAAAAGCGGCATTGGTTTGAATTTCAATTCGATTCCAACTAGAAAAGTATGCGCCTGTAATCCGATCACCAGTCGCATCTGCTTCCGTAAAGTAGTATTCCGATTCTCCTAATATTAAATAAACGTTCATTTCCCCTTCTGCAGTAATGAAGGAATAAAAATCGGTAAAGAAAATCGAAGTGTCAGGTGATTGTCCAGCCCAAGTCGTCGCAGGGCGAACAATATAATTTAATTTACTTCTTGTTTCCCAAGTATCAATCGGTAAGGTGATGTAACCACCATAGGCATCGGATTGAGTGAAGATAAATAGTTCACCATCAAAACCATCTTCCCAAATCCATAAAGCATGATTTGCATAATTGACAACATTATCGCCTCTTAAACGAAAAGTGATCTCTGAAATTGATACATCAGTAATTGAAGAAGTGGTGGTTGAATTTGAATTACTTGAACTTATTGAGTTGCTTGAGGAAGAATTATTACATGCCGAAAGTGTAATAAGTCCTAAAAGTAAATAAATCGAAAATCGATATCGTTTCATTCAAAAAATAATAGCATGAATAAGTGTCTAAGATTAAACAGCAGAACCCCTAGAATAGTTTTCTGATAATCTATTTTTCTTATCTGTGATTGTTGTGGCACCACCAAAGTCATCATCCACAGTTGTGGAACCCGTAAATGTGTTTGTTGTAAAGAATAAATCATCAATTTGTGGATAAGCATTAAATCCATTTGCTGTACTTGAAGAACAGGTGTCAATTTTATTTAGTAATGCCACAACGTCAGAATTACTTAAACCAAGATTATCTACAGTAGTGGCATTACGTTTAGTTCCATCACTACCTAACCAAGCTGAAATTGCAACCGCCTTGTAGTTTGTTGGACCCGTTAAAAAAATAGAACTCATCGATATATCAACAGATTGATTACTATTTTTGTTACCATTACCACTTGCTCTGTCTTTAACTAAAAAATTAGTAGTATCAACAGGTACATCATAATAAAACATCCCTTGCCAATAATCATTGATTACTTGAGTCATAGGACTTGCTGTATCAAATGTGTTAGATGTTGAACCACCCCAATAATAAATATACATTTGATCACCAGCATCCCAACCACCTTCTAAATAAACGTAAATTCTTTTATCATCTGCAGCAGCTTGTGGTTCGAATTGACTTGTATTTTGATTTGCAGATAAGACGACACCACCCACCATAAAGGTTGTGAGGGTTGCCAAAAGTGTTTTTTTAAAATTCATGATAAAGTTCCCTTTTGATCAAAAAATAAAAGATAACAATTTATTGATATGTTAGCGGTTACATTTTAATTTGTCAATATCTTTGTTTTGAAATTCATTCAAAATAGCCACATTTTGTTCATTTCAAAGGAATAAGTGTCCCTAAATTATTTTGTGATAAAATTGATTTAGGAAAAAACATATGCCAAAAAGAACGAATTATATCTCCTGGGATGAGTATTTTATGGGTATTGCCGTTAATTCTGCAATGCGTAGTAAAGACCCTTCTACCCAAGTTGGAGCCTGTATCGTTAATCCGATGAATAAAGTGGTCTCCATTGGCTATAACGGCATGCCTTCAGGCGTTGATGATGATCAAGTATCTTGGGAACCCAAAGAAGGATTAGAAAGTAAGTATCTTTATGTCGCGCATGCAGAATTGAATGCCATTCTGAATGCTAAGGATGGTTCGGCATTACAAAACACTAAAATATATGTGACCTTATTCCCTTGTAATGAATGTGCAAAGGCGATCATTCAATCGGGAATCAAAGAAGTGGTGTATCAAGAAGATAAATACAAAGATTCAATCGCCTCACAAGCTGCTAAAAAGCTATTTGCCCTCGCGAAAGTGAAGACGACGCAATACAAAGGTCGTCTCCCTCATATTGATTACAAGTAAATGAAAAAAGAAAAAAATAAATTCGGTTTGATTAAAGGTTTTAGGCGTCGTTTTTTTTTACTAACTTTGGTTTACCTTACTTTCATGGTGTCCATTTGGACAACCCTTGCCCAATTCTATAATGAGGGTGTTGGTTTTAATTGGATTTTTTGGTTAGTGATAAGTTTGTCTTTATTAATATGGATTGGCTTGATTATATGGGTGGAACTATCCCAACTCAAACGGTATGGCCATGATTAAGGTTGAGCATCTCAGTTTTGCTTACGAAGCAAACAAAACCGTTTTAAACGATATTTCCTTTCATATTCCTCAAGGCCAATTTGTTGCTTTGATGGGACATAATGGTTCGGGTAAATCCACCCTCGCTAAGTTACTCGCAGGTTTACTAGAGAATAAAACTGGCATCATCAAAATTGATGATGAATTATTGAATGCGTCTTCGATTCGTGACATTCGCAAGAAACTTGGGATTGTTTTTCAAAATCCGGATAATCAATTTATTGGTTCGACGGTCGCGGATGATTTAGCCTTTGGTTTAGAAAACCGATTCGTGCCGCATGAACTCATGCAAAAACGGATTGAGGCTTTTGCTGACCAAGTGGGGATGAAAGCTTTTTTACATCAAGAACCCACTTCCTTGTCTGGTGGACAAAAACAAAGGGTGGCGATAGCAGGCGTCTTGGCGATGGAACCCAAAGTTCTATTGTTGGATGAAGCTACCGCGATGTTAGATCCGCAAGGAAAAAAAGAAATCCGTGAACTAATGCTAAGGATTCGCCTACAGTATCCAACCTTAACCATTTTGGCGATTACGCATGATGTGGAAGAAGCGGTGCTCGCTGATCAAATCTTGGTTTTAAAAGAAGGTCGGTTGGCATTCCATGGATTACCAGATACGTTATTTAGAGACGTCTCACTCGTCCAAGATTTAAAGTTATCCTTACCTTTTGTGTATGAACTATTAGCCGCATTTCCAAAGATCGCACCCAAATCCTTGTTTGATTTAGATGCATGGGCGGAAGTTTTATGCCGATAAAACTAAATCATGTCTTTCATATTTATTCGCAAAAGACTCCGTTTCAATTTGAAGCCTTACAAGATGTTTCTTTAGTCATTGAAGAAAAAAGTTTTACTGCGATTATCGGTCATACAGGTAGTGGTAAATCAACACTCATTCAACATTTAAATGCTCTATTATTGCCAACCTCAGGTGAGGTGGAAGTAAACGGTATTGTCATTCGTGCGAATCAGTTACCGAAAGACGTAAAAAAGATTCGCCAATATGCCGGTGTGGTTTTTCAATTTCCAGAAGCCCAACTTTTTGAAGAACGCGTGCTGGATGATGTGATGTTTGGTCCATTAAATTTTGGCAAGACAAAAAATGAGGCAAGAGAAGCAGCCCAACTAGCCTTACAACAAGTTGGTTTAGATTCCTCATTCTTTGAACGGTCACCCTTTGAATTATCTGGTGGTGAACGAAGAAGAGTGGCGATTGCAGGTATTTTAGCCATGCAACCCAAAGTTTTGATATTAGATGAACCCACTGCCGGCCTTGACCCAGAAAGGGCTAGCCACATGATGTCATTATTTACGAAACTGCATCAACAAGGCATGACGATTATTTTAGTGACCCACGATATGGAATTAGTGTTACAGTTTGCCAATCAAGTGATTGTCATGGAACAAGGTAAAGTCATCGCACAAACCTCACCCCAAAACTTATTTTATGGAGCGTCACGCCAAGAAAGTTTTATCAGACCTCCCCTTGTGCAGTTAATTGAAAAGCTTAGAAAAAAAGGAAAAACGATTACGGCAAATCAAGAACGATCACTCGTGGATTTTATCGCTGGTTGGAAGGTAAACTGAACATGGCATCGATCACCTTAGGCCGTTACATGCCTTACCACTCCTTGATGCATCGCTTAGATCCACGCATCAAGTTATTCGCGATGATTTCATTGATGGTGTCTATATTTTTAAGATTTGGCTCGGTGTGG
The DNA here is from genome assembly GCA_016872075.1 of Bacillota bacterium. Taxonomy (GTDB): domain Bacteria; phylum Bacillota_I; class Bacilli_A; order RFN20; family CAG-826; genus UBA970. Next base: position 4,213 of record VHBF01000020.1, read on the forward strand.
ACGGACTTAACCTTATATGCAGTGATTTTTCTTTTGATCTCATTCATCATGCGGATGACTAACATTAAATTCAGTCAACTTTACCGCCAATTAAAACCTTTATGGTTAATGTTAGTTTTTTTATTGGTGATTAATTTATTGTTGCCGAATACTCAAGAGCTGAGTGGTTACCTTGATCTTTGGGGTATCAAAATATACTATGCTGCTTTGTTACAAACGTTTTATATTGTCTTTCGTTTAGTCTTGATGATTGCCTTAACGTTAGTCATCACTGCCTCGACAAGACCGTTAGACTTAACTTATGCAATTGAATGGTACTTATCGCCTTTGAAAGTTGTTCGCTTTCCGAGTCATGAAGTGGCGATGACCATGAGTATTGCCCTTCGATTTATTCCCACATTACTTGAAGAGACATATCGGATTATGAAAGCACAAGCATCGCGAGGTGTTGATTTTATTCACGGAAAATTGAAAGAAAAATTAAGGGCAATGGTTTCCTTAATCGTTCCGTTATTTATTTCAGCATTTCAACGCAGTGAAGAATTAGCGAATGCGATGGAAGCACGCGGTTACGATCCGAGTGCCAAACGCACCCGTTATCGGGAACTGACTTGGCATCGTTGCGATACCTTTGCCTTGTTATTCATGATGGTTTACCTCAGCTTATTTGTTGCCCTTTATGTGAGTGGATTCACATTACCTTTATAAATGATGAAGCAAAGGTTTGTAGGTGTCTTAATGTTTAAGGGAACCAAGTTCCAAGGTTGGCAAACCCAAAAACAAGGCCAATCTATCCAAGAACATGTTGAAAAAATCTTTAGCCAAATGCTCAATCAAACCATTCAAGTTTATGGGGCTTCAAGAACGGACGCTGGGGTCCATGCAAGAGGATTTGTGTTTCATATGGATGCAAACACAACTATGCCAGTGTCAAAAATGGTGCATGCCTTTAATCGCATGGTGGATGCTGACATTTATTTGGTTAGTTTAAAGAAAGTTCCGTCTTCATTTGAAGCCCGCTATCAACATTCTAAAAAAACGTATACCTATCAAATCTTATTAGGCGAGCGCAATCCTTTCTTACAAGACACGGTGATGCATGTTCCACAATCGTTATTTTTGTCAAAGATTAAACTAGCGATGAAATTATTTTTAGGTCAACATGACTTTCGCAATTTCACGACTAAGAAAGAAGATGGCGCGGATTTTATTCGCACCATTTTTCAATTTCAACTGAAACAACAAGGTTCAATACTGATCTTTAAGATTGTTGGTGATGGGTTTATGACCTATATGGTGAGAATGATGATTGGTTCGTTGATTGCAATCGGAGAAGGAAAAATAAGTGTTGAAACGTTACAACAATATATAGACAATACTCTTAAAGGCCCAGTCTCCTACAAAGCAGAACCCCAAGGGTTATGTTTAGAAAAGGTACATTTTGAAAAATAAATTAGACTATTGTTACCATTCGCATACAACAAGATGTGGTCATGCTTATGGTACGGATGAGGCGTATGTGAAGGCGGCAATAGAAAATGGTTTTAAAGTAATTGGTTTTTCCGATCATATTTTCTTCCCTGGCATTTCCCAACCCGGCATGCGAGGTGAATATGCTCAATTAGAGGATTATAAACAAAGTGTTCTACAGTTAAAAAAGCAATATCAGAAGGACATCGCCGTCCACTTAGGTTTTGAAGCAGAATATTATCCGGTATTCGATTCTTATTACAAAAGTTTAAAACAAGATCATGGATTTGAATATTTAATTCTTGGTCAACACTTTCGTTTAGTGAACAAAAGTTTCCCCATCTATTATGCCTCCGTGAAAGATCCTGCCTTAATTCATGAATATGCGGACAGTATTATTGCGGCGATGAAAACTGGTATGTTTGCTTATGTTGCCCATCCTGACCTCTATATGTTGGGATATGGCGGAGGTTGGGATGAGCATGCCAAAGCCGTTGCCCATAAACTCGCTAAAGCTTCTGTTCAATACAATATTCCTTTAGAACTCAATCTCGGGGGTATCAATGGAAGAGGCTTGATGATGATTCAAGGTGAATATCGTTATCCATATCCTTATGAGGGATTTTGGGCCATCGCCAAGGAACATGGCGTGACCACGATCGTCGGTTTAGATGCGCATGCTCCGGATGCATATGTTGGTACAAAATATCAAATTTTATTTGATATTATCGAAAAATACCAATTTAAAACCATCCACCGTTTAAAGTTCAAGTGATATAATTTGAAAGATTTAAGGGAGTGTTAACATGGGACGAGCGTATCAAGTCAGAGCATCCTCGATGGCAGCAACGGCGGCAAAACGATCCGCTTTATTTATGCGTGCCTCCAAAGAAATTTATATGGCTGCCAAATCAGGCACAGCCGATCCAGATAGTAACTTAGCATTACGGGCAGCGGTTGATAAATACCGGGCTTTGAATGTGACCCGTGAAGTCATTGAACGGGCGATTAAAAAAGCGGCAGGTGGAGAAGTCGAAGCTTATAACGCGGGTCGCTATGAAGCGTTTGGACCTGGGGGTTGTTTATTAATCGTGGATACCTTAACCGATAATACCAACCGGGCCATTTCTGAAGTCCGATCTGCCATTACCAAGCGCAATGGCAAAATGGGATCTGTGTTATTTAACTTTACCGAATTCGGTCAACTAGTTTTCACTGGTCAATCTCAAAGTGCCGTAGAAGAACAACTCATCCTTGGTGATGTGGATGTGCAACAAATCAACGCCCAAAGTGATCAACTTGAGGTCTTAGTCAATCCCACGAGTTTTGCTCAAGCAAAGAAGGTCCTAGAAAGCATGGGTGTTGCTAACTTTATCGTCGCCGAAATTACCTTGATTCCCAATGAGACGATGACCCTAAAAGGTGAAAATTTACAACTTTTTAAGCAATTATTAGATGTTTTGGATGAATTTCAAGACGTGCAAAATGTCTACCATAACGTGGAGTTATGAGCAAAGGTTTCCACTTGTTTTCATTGACTTTAAGGCAATTGGTTAGTATTATTTATCTCGGCACTTTATACAAGCATTTTTAAATTTGTTTATCGTAAAGCTGCATTCTTAGGAGGATGATGTTATGCAACGTCAAACCACATTAGTTAAACCCGCCGAAGTAAAAAACAAATGGTATGTCGTGGATGCCACTGGTTTACCTTTAGGAAGATTAGCTTCTCAAGTCGCTTTAGTTTTAATGGGCAAAACCAAAGCGAATTACACCCCTACCGTTGATGGAGGCGATTTTGTCATTATTATCAATGCGGAAAAAGTTTCCTTATCTGGTAATAAAGTTGAAACTAAAAAATATTACAACAACTCACAATATGCTGGTGGTTTACGGACCCGTACCGCTGGGGTGATGTTGGCCGATTATCCAGAAGAAATGGTGGAACGATCGGTTTGGGGCATGTTACCCAAAGGTCGATTAGGTCATGTCATGCACGGAAAATTATTTGTTTATCGTGGTGCAAAACACGAACACGAAGCCCAAAAGCCTGAAGTCTTAAAAGTAACCTTATAAGGAGAAACATATGGCAACCAAGAAAAAAGAAGTCACCAAATACTACGGCACCGGAAGACGTAAATCTTCCAAGGCTCGTGTTTATTTAATGGATGGTAAAGGTTTAATTACTGTCAATGGTCGTCCTGTTGATGAATATATGCCTTATGACACCTTAGTCATGGATTTAAAACAACCCTTAGTTATTTCCAATAATGCCGAAAAGTTTAATGTGGTTGCCACGGTTTCCGGCGGTGGTTTTACTGGCCAAGCTGGTGCG
>VHBF01000021.1 GCA_016872075.1 Bacillota bacterium
CCGCAAAACAAGTGGGAACGGATATTGCAAAAAAAGCTTTAGCCCAAGGCATCAAGGCTGTCGTTTTTGATCGCTCAGGTTACCTCTATCATGGTCGCATCAAGGCTTTAGCCGATGCAGCGCGTGAAGCAGGCTTACAATTCTAAGGAGAACCCAATGGAAAAAACAGACATCAAAACCGAAGTCAAACCAGCGGTTAAAACAGACGCCAAACCAGCGCCAGCTTCCACGAATGCCCCGCAAGGGAATCGTGCAGCAAATCCTAATGATCGTGGCGGTCCTCGTCGCGATAATCGCGGTCCTCGTCGTCCTCGTCGGGATAATGAACCCAAAGAATTTGAAGAAAGAACCGTTGCCATTAAACGGGTTACCAAAGTCGTCAAAGGTGGTAAGCACTTACGCTTTACTGCGCTTGTTGTCGTCGGTAACGGCAAAGGAAAATATGGCTTTGCTCATGGTAAAGCTGGTGAAGTTCCTGATGCGATTAAAAAGGCGCTTGAAGGTGCAAGAAAAAACACCAGTACGATTCAATTTGTTCGCGCTGGGACCATTAACCATGAAGTGCAAGGTCAATGGGGTGCAACGAATGTGTTCTTAAAACCAGCACCAGACGGTACCGGGATTATTGCCGGTGGACCTGTGCGTGCGATTTTAGAATTAGCAGGATGCAAAAACGTTTACTCCAAAGTTTATGGATCCCGCGCCGCGATCAATATTGTTCGCGCCACCCATGATGCCTTGAGTCAACTAAAATCAAAGAAAGAATATCTTGCTTTAAGAGGCAAGCTCTAGGAGGATTTTCTCAATGGCTTTACATCAATTAAAAGCAAATAAGGGTGCGAGAAAAGAACGCACACGTTGGGGTCGTGGTATCGGTTCTGGCTTAGGAAAAACTTCGGGTCGTGGGATTCTTGGACAAGGTTCACGTTCTGGTGGTTCTGTTCGTCCTGGTTTTGAAGGTGGACAAAACCCTCTTTACCGTCGGATTCCGAAACGCGGATTTAAAAATTTTACAACCTTGCGTTATGATGTGATTAATATCGCGGATTTAAGTCAATTCAAAGATGGAACCGAAGTCAATCCCACTTTGTTAATCGAAAAGGGTTTAGTTCGATCCAAAGCCACCGCGATTAAAGTTCTTGGAAACGGTAAAATCGATAAGAAACTGAAAGTAGTTGCCCATCATTTTTCTCAATCCGCATTAAAAGCGATTATGGATGCAGGTGGCACCACTGAGGTCATTAAATAATGAAAAAAATTGCTGCCATCTTTACTAACAAAGAAATTGTTAACCGCATCTTTTTCGTGGTGATGATTCTATTTGTTTTCCGCATTGGGGCTGCAATTACCGTTCCTGGAGTCACGGTGCAAGATGTTGATTTCCAAACCAATAATGCGCTATCACTTCTGAATTTATTAGGTGGTGGTGCTTTACAAAGCTTCTCTGTTTTTGCTTTAGGGGTTTCCCCCTACATTACCAGTAGCATCATTGTCCAATTGTTGGGGATGGATGTATTACCTGCTTTAACGGAATTAAGTAAACAAGGTCAATCTGGACGAAAGAAAATGGAAATGACCACACGATACTTAACTTTATTGTTAGGTGCAGTTCAAGCATACGGGATTGTTAGAACGATGGAAACATCAAGTTTTATTACTTTGAATGATACTTCTTTTTGGAGCTATGCTTACATCGTCACGGTGTTAATGGCCGGTGGCATGTTAGTGATGTGGCTTGGTGATCAAATCACCTCCAAAGGGATTGGTAATGGTATCTCGATGATTATTTTTGCCGGGATCGTTCGTAGTTTACCATTACAAATTGAAGGGGCGTATAACAATTGGGTCTTATTAACCTTAGGATTAGACGTCACCGTTTTACTAAGAGGTATTTTCCAATTTGCGATTTATGTGCTTTCCTTTATTTTAATCATTGCATTTGTGACGTTCATTGAATCCAGCAAACGTAAAATTCCTGTGCAAAATGCTGGGAAATCAGGATCCGCGCAATATGCCAAAGCCAGTTTCTTGCCGATGAAGATTAACTCGGCGGGTGTGATTCCTGTTATCTTTGCCTCTTCGATTATGTTGGCACCCAGTGTCATTGTTAGTTTTATTACCGGCGCTAATCCTAATGCTGAATGGTTGAAAATATTTGATTCATCGGCAACCGTGACCATGCCTTGGTTTAATAATCAAACCTTCCAATTCCCATGGGGTTTAATCATTTATTTATTTTTAACCGTCGTCTTCACTTTCTTTTATTCCAATTTACAAATTAATCCGCAACGACTTGCCGAAAACTTTCAACAAAATGGTTCCTACATTCCCGGGATTCGTCCTGGTGTTGAAACCGAACGTTATGTGACGAAAGTGTTAAATCGGATCACGGTCTTAGGGGCAACCTCATTAGCATTTATTGCCGCCTTACCGATTGTCCTTGTTTTATTAAATATCGTTCCCGATCAATCCTTAGCCTTAGGTGGCACTGGATTAATCATTGTCGTCGGGGTTGCGATTGAAGTCAACAATCAAATCGATGGGTTACTCGCGGGCAAATCTTATGAAGAAGTATTAGCATCAGGTGGAAAAAACCAAAATGATTAATACCATTTTATTAGGACCTCCAGGCGCCGGCAAAGGCTCAGTGGCAAAATTAATTGCAGATCACTATAAAATTCCGCATATTTCCACTGGAGATATGTTCCGTGAAGCGATTGCGCAAGGCACCACAGTTGGCAAATTAGCAGCAACGTTTATCAATGCTGGTAAACTTGTTCCTGATGATGTCACGATTGCCTTAGTGAAAGAAAGAATTCAAGCGCCTGATTGCAAAAAAGGGTTTATGTTCGATGGTTTTCCAAGAACCTTACCGCAAGCAGAAGCCTTACAAACCTTACTTGCCTCCATCAAACGTCCCATCAACAGGGTGATGGAATTTGATTGTGATCGTAAAGAGTTGATTCGCCGTATCACCGGTCGACGTGTTTGCAAAGTTTGTGGCACGCCTTACCATGTCGATACGATGAAACCGAAAGTTGAAGGTATTTGTGATCGCGATGGCGGTCCACTCATTCAACGCAAAGACGACAACCTCGAAGCCTTAACCGTGAGATTAAAGGCCTACGAGGAACAAACCTTACCATTAATCGGCTTTTATAAAGCCAAAGGGTTATTAACCCCATTTGATGGCGCGAAGCAAACGAAGGATTTATTCCAAGACGTCAAGAAATTTCTTGACCGATTGCAATGATCATCGTTAAATCTCCGCGAGAAGTCACCATGATGCGTGAAGCTGGACGCATGGTGGCGAAGACATTACGACATCTCGAAAGCCTCGTTAAAGTTGGCGTGACAACCCAACAGCTTAATGACGAAGCCGAAAAGATGATTACCAGTTTCGGAGCCAAAGCCTCTTTCAAAGGATACGGCGGTTATCCAGCCAGTATTTGTACCTCTGTCAACGATACGCTCATTCACGGCATTCCTTCCAAAAAAGAAGTGCTGAAGAACGGGGATATCATCAAGATTGACATTGGCATTCAATACAATGGATACCATGCGGATGCAGCAAGAACGTATTGCGTTGGCAATGTAGACAACGCGATAAAAAAACTTGTTGAAGTCACCACCGCGAGTTTCTTTGAAGCGTTCAAGGTAATCCGTCCAGGTGTCTATGTCGGTGATCTCTCCCATACGATTCAAACGTATGTAGAAAAGCACGGATATAGTTTACCGGAAGATTACACTGGACATGGAGTCGGACAAAACCTCCATGAGGACCCGCAGATACCTAACTTCGGGCGGCCACAAACAGGACCGATACTTAAAGCAGGAATGACATTAGCCATTGAACCGATGGTGAACCTAGGAAAAAAAGAAACCAAGGTGCTCGCGGATGAATGGACTGTCAAGACGAAAGATGGCAAATGGTGCGCTCATTATGAGAACACGATTGTCGTCACACCAACGGGTGCAGAAATTCTCACCCTAGAAGATCAAGGAGGATAGACAGCATGAGTAAAGAAGATGTCATCTCCCTCGAGGCCACCGTCCTCGAAACCTTACCGAACACATCGTTTAAGGTGAAATTAGAAAACGGTTCAGTGATTCTGGCTCACGTTTCTGGTAAAATCCGTATGCACTACATTCGCATTTTACCAGGCGATAAAGTCACGGTTGAAATGTCCCCGTATGACCTAACACGCGGCCGCATCACCTATCGTCACAAATAGTGACAAGGAGAAAATATGAAAGTAAGACCATCCGTTAAGCCGATTTGCGATAAATGTAAAGTCATCAAGCGTCATGGACGCGTGATGGTGCTTTGCGAAAACCCAAAGCACAAACAACGCCAAGGATAAGGAGCACATATGGCACGTATTGTAGGTGTAGATATTCCCAATGAAAAGCGCGTCGTGATTTCACTGATGTACATTTTTGGCATCGGTAAACCCCTCTCGCAAAAGATTTTAAAAGATGCAAAAGTTGATGAAAGTGTTCGTGTTAAAGATTTAACCGAAGATCAACTCGTGGCGATTCGTACCCAAGTCGCGAAGTATAAAGTTGAAGGGGATTTACGTCGTGAAATCTCACTCAACATTAAACGCTTACAAGAAATCGGTACCTATCGTGGTTCCCGTCACCGTAAAGGCATGCCAGTTCGTGGTCAACGGACCCGCACTAATGCCCGGACGCGCAAAGGACCAAGAAAGACGATTGCTAATAAGAAAGAAGCCGTACAAGGTTAAAGGAGAACTGACATGGCCAACGAAAATAAAAAGCCAACTGCGCCAGCGGCAGCTGCCACCAGTCCATCTGGAGCGCCTGCTAAAGCGCCTAGAAAGAAGAAAGTTAAGCGTGCATTTACCAAGGCAATCGCCCACATTCATGCCACGTTTAACAATACAATTGTCACCATCACCGATGAACAAGGGAATGCAATTGCCTGGAGTTCTGCTGGTGCATTAGGTTATAAAGGCGCAAGAAAAGCGACACCCTTCGCCGCCCAAGTTGCAGGTGAAGCCTGTGCTAAAGCGGCGTTAGAACAAGGGATTAAACAAGTGGATGTCAATGTCAAAGGGCCCGGTCCTGGTCGTGAATCTGCAGTCCGCTCACTCGCGGCTGCTGGATTACAAATCACGATGCTAACGGACACGACCCCAGTTCCACATAACGGTTGCCGTCCACCTAAGCGCCCACGGGGCTAGTCGACTTGATCATTGGAGGATCACAAACATATGGCAAACATTGCACGCCCATTCGAAAAACCACGCTTCACGAAAAAGTTATTTGATTCCACGCACAACTATGGTCGTTTCGTTTTAGAACCATTAGAACGTGGTTTTGGATTAACGCTTGGTAATGCGCTTCGCCGCGTCTTACTTGCATCCTTACCAGGTGCTTCTGTGTATGCGATTGAAATTGAAGGTGCCCGTCATGAGTTCTCAGCTTTAGAAGGCGTACTCGAAGACGTGACCGCAATTGTTTTAAATTTAAAAAATCTAGTGTTAAAGATTGATGCTGAAGGCACCGATTCTAAAACTTTAGAACTTGATATTAAAGGCGAAAAGACTGTCACCGCTGGTGATTTTATTCTTCCAGTTGGCGTTCAAGTCATGAATCCAGAACTCGTCATCGCTCACGTTACGGCTAAAGGAACCTTAAAAGGAAAATTCTACGTTCGTAATGGGCGCGGTTATGTCACTTCTGAAGGTAATAAGGCCAATCGTTATAATACACGTTTAGGTTTAATTGCAACGGATTCTAATTATTCTCCAGTTAGCAAAGTGTCTTATACCGTGGATCCAACTCGGGTTGGTAACGATGCTCGTTATGACAAATTAACCTTAGAAATTTGGACCAATGGGTCTTTAACTCCTCAAGCAGCCTTAACCTTTGCAACGCAAATTTTAATGGCACACTTCCAAGGTTTCTTGGAATTAGAAGACACCACGACCGATGTCAATATTATGAAAGAACCGACGCTTGAACCAGAAGACAAGTTCTCGAATATGACGATTGTGGATTTAGATTTATCGGTACGTTCATATAACTGTTTACGCCGCGCCGGTATTGAAACCGTTTATGAATTAACGCAAAAGTCAGAAGAAGAAATGATGAAAGTACGCAACCTCGGTAAAAAATCCTTGAAAGAAGTCAAAGAAAAACTTCTTGCTCATGGATTAAAATTCCGGGATGCTGAATAAGGAGTAACCTATGCCAACCCAAGGTAGAGATAATGTACATGGTAAAGGTGGGATGCGCTTCAAGGCCCCGTTTACCAAAAGCAAGTATGACAATCAATTACGGAATTTAGTGTCCACACTCATCACCGAAGAAAAAGTGGTGGTGACAGGCCAAATGGCTCAAGGGCTTGTTACCCTTGCCGATCGCTTAATTACCTATGCCAAAAAAGGTGATTTACACAATCGTCGGTTAGCGGCAAGTGTCGTGCGTCAATACATCGCTGATGAAGCCAATGGTGTGCTTGCACTCAATAAACTTTTTTCAGAATTAGGCCCGCGTTATGCCACTCGTAAAGGTGGTTATACTCGCAGACTAAAAATGGCCCCGCGTCTTGGTGATAATGCCAAACGTGTCTTGGTCGAATTCGTTAAGTAAGTTTAAAAACCTTGGATAACCAAGGTTTTTTTCTCATGATTAAACATTGGATATTTGACCTCGATGGCACCTTACTGGATACCGCTCCTGATCTTGCTCGGGCAATACAGGATACACTTTTAGCATTCAACCTTCCTTCCGTTACGCTAGAAGAAACCAAATCCTTTATTGGTGGCGGCGCTAGGCAATTTGTCAAAGCAGCTTTAAAAGGCAAGGGTGAAGATCCTGCATTTTTTGAGACTTTTTATTCCGCTTACATGGTTCGATATGAAGCTTATCAACTTGGCAATGCAAGAATTTATCCAGGCATCAAAGAAGTTTTACTCTCCATGAAAAATCGTAAGCATCATGGTTATGTATTTTCCAACAAACCTCATCATTTAACGGTGCAATTAATTCAACATGTCTTCCCTGGTGTGTTTACAGGGGTTCATGGGCATGTTCCTGGAACCTTACCAAAACCTGATCGGACAATGTTTGATTTGTTTGCAAAATCACATCACCTTGATTTAAAACAAGCGGTCATGATTGGCGATGCCCCCCCTGATATTTTGTTTGCGCAAAAAATTGGAATTCCTTGTATTGCTTTAAGTTATGGATACACGGATATAAACGTCCTTAAACAACATCGACCTGATTTACTCGTTTCCTCTGCTGATCAAATTATCCCTGCGATTCAAACTTTAGAAAAAAGATTACGAATATCACCTGAGAAGTGATGAAGTCGTCTTAAATTTTAACCGATAGATTTTCTTTTAATGCTTGAAGGAGTTTTGTTTTTTCAGCTTGTGAGACATATATTTTTTGATTCATCACTTGATAACGTTCTCGGCGAATGACGTCAAGGATGGCACGATAAAGCACCAAACTCGCGTGTAACGAAAAACGAATATCGTTTGGAAAAAAAGCGATCCAAGTTTCTGCTTCTTGATAATTTGCTTCCGCAACTTTAGCGATATTTTCCCATAGATTGATCAATGCAGGATTGATATGTTGGGCTTTTAAATCCTTATCGGTATACCCATATTTTTTCATCAACACACTAGGCAAATATATTCGATCACGACGATAATCTTCGCCAATATCTCTGAGAATATTGGTTAACTGAAACGCTCGGCCTAAGCTGACGGCAAACGGTGTTAAATCCTTTTGGGAGTTTGGCGCTAACATCGGCAGTAACATTTTACCCACGCTACTTGCAACCAAATCTGCATACTTTAAAAGTTGATCCATGGTTTCAATTCGCACAGGATGGGCATCAAATTCTTGACCTTCAATCATTTCATAAAAAGGAATAAAGGCTTTTTCATCTGCATAAAAGCGTTTGCGCGTATCATCAAGTGCA
>VHBF01000022.1 GCA_016872075.1 Bacillota bacterium
GTTAGGATAAATACCTAGGATGTGTAAACGCCCTAGGCGATGGGCCGTTAGCTCAGTTGGTTAGAGCACGCCCCTGATAAGGGCGAGGTCGATAGTTCGAATCTATTACGGCCCACCATCAACGAAAGAAAAACTGTAGTGGAAGCTACAGTTTTATTCTTCAAAAACCTATGATTAAAACTTTACAAGACAAAGCCTTCATTAAAAAGTTCTTTTCCATTAGTTTGCCAGTGATGGTGCAAATGTTAATTTCTTTTTTTGTCACCTTTATTGACAATGTCATGGTCGGTGGGATTTCTGATGAAGTCGTGGGTGCCGTTTTTGCAGTCAATCAAATTTCTTTTTTCTTTTTTGTCATTACCTATGGGTTGTTGTCAGGTGCGGCCATTTATGTTCAACAATTTTCAGGGGCAAAGGATCAGGTACATTTACAACAATCGGTAAGATATAAATTGTATATCGGGATGATTTTTTTAACCATTTTTATTCCCTTTATCTTTATCTTTGGTCCGCAGATAATTGCTTATTACACTCGTTCTTCAAGTAATCAGGAAGCGATTATATTGGAAGCAGTAAAGTATTTACCGATTATCATCCTTTCTTATATTCCGTTAATGTTTGCCAATATTTATGGTTCAACCTTTCGGGAAATTGGTAAAACTAAATTACCCGTGTTGATAAGTGTGGTTTCTTTAATCACTAACGCCTCGTTAAATTATGTCTTTATCTACATCGTTCAAAATGGGATTGTCGGAGTTGGAATTGCCACCTTGATTGCCCGCCTCGTCGAAATGGTGTTATTGATCATGATTTCCCACTTTCGAAAAGAAAGATTTACAACCGGTTTGTATCATGATTGGCGTGTTGATTTACCACTCGTTCGGGCAATCAACCGCAAAACCATCGTGATGTTGATGAATGAAACGCTTTGGTCTGGTGGGATTATCATGCAACAACTTGCCCTTGCTTCTCGGGTCAATGTTTTGTCGACGTTATCGATTGTTGCAACTTCAACCGAAATTTTTGGCATCATCTGGGCTGGTTTAGCGGTAGGGGTTGGTGTGATGCTTGGCAACACATTAGGTGAAGGGAAAGTCGAAGAAGCAAAAGTCTTATCGACAAAATTATTATGGATGGGAATTACCATTGCTTTGGGTTTAGGTTTTGTCATGTTTTGGTTATCACCTTTGATTCCGCAATTGTGGACAACCGTCTCCCAAGACCAAAAAAATATGGCTACCCAAATCCTAAGGATTTATATGTTTTTCTTACCTTTTTTTAGTATTGCCAACGTCACTTATCACACGTTACGTTCAGGAGGTAAGACCACTCAAGCTTTGTTACTTGACGGTATGGTCATGTGGTTTGGGACTGTGCCATTAGCCTGGACGCTTGCATTATTCACAGATATACCCCTTGTGTGGATGTGGTCGATGATTCAAGGGATTGATCTATTAAAAGCAAGCTTTGGCATCTACCTTGTTAGACGTTATGATTGGGCAAAAAACCTCACCAATCCTTTCGCGAAATCGACCGATGTTGCCACCCTTTCAAATTGAATTCAAGGCGTTGGTTTGTTATCATTAAATCTTGCGGACACTTAGCTCAGCTGGGAGAGCGTTTCCTTCACACGGAAGAGGTCACAGGTTCGATCCCTGTAGTGTCCACCAGTTGCCGTCATAGCTCAATTGGCAGAGCAATTGATTTGTAATCAATAGGTTGTAGGTTCGAGTCCTATTGACGGCACCACGTTGCCTCTTTGGGGATATGGCGAAATTGGCAGACGCGTTGGACTTAGAATCCAATGGGTAACCGTGCAGGTTCAAATCCTGTTATCCCCACCAATATGGAAACTTTATACACCTTTTTATGGATTATTCTGATTACCTTCATCATCATTTTTGTGATGATTTTTTTATTATTAAACCTAGCTTTTAATCGCCGATTTGATGCCCATCCAAAACTAAAATATTTTACAATCAAAGACTTTCCTGAGATTGATGTTGATGTTGTTGAATTTAAAAACAAACAAGGGGTCACCCTTAGAGGTGGCTTTTATTATGATGATCGGCTACAACCCCATGCCAAATTAATCGTATTTTCCCATGGGATTGGTCCTGGTCATCAAGCTTATACCCATTTGATTATGGAGTTTGTCAAAAAAGGGTTTATTGTTTTTGCTTATGACAATATGGGATGTGGATTATCAAAAGGAACATCCATCCGTGGTGTGCCACAAGCAATCGATGATTTACAAACTGCTCTACGTTACATTTCCAAATCAACCTATGCAACCTTACCGATTTCCGTGATCGGTCATTCTTGGGGGGCTTATGCTGCAATTCGAGCATCAGAGATGGGCGTTCCGATTCAAAGAATTATTAGTATTGCTCCTTTTAATGATGTTTCTGAAATGTTAGGAAATTATATTTCTTGGATTCGTATCTTTAAACCCCTTGTCAAAATCATCACCTATGTAAAATTTGGTTACCTTGGAACTTTATCAACGCAAGAAATTTTAAAAAAAACGAAGGTTAAGACTTTGGTCATCGTTGGTGAAAAAGATGATGATATTCCTTTAAGAGGAAATTATGACCAATTTATAAAAGCGAACAATCCTCTGGTCAAGATTGAACAAGCAAAGGGCCATCGACACAATCCTTATTTGAGCTTTCGGGCTGAAAATTACGTGATTGATACGATCCTACAAGGCACAATGAATGTAAGCAAAGAAAAAGACACCAGTAAAGTTGATAAGTTTTTCAACAGTCTAGATTATCAATGGGTTGGTGAACACGATCCAATCGTGATTGCCCAAATTGAAAAGTTTTTAATTTAATTCATTTTAATTTTTACTTTCTCTATATAATAAATTTGAGATATTAAATATGGATGGAAAATCTTATTTTTTAAAAAAGAAAAAAGGGGCGATTTTTTTAGCAATCTTAGCAGCGCTATCAGGACCTTTTTTACTTTTATCTGAACAAAATGCTTATGAATTATCTTCAAGTGATGCCAACACCTCTGCAATGACCAAAGTCATTACCATTGCAGAAAATGGTGATGTTAATTTTCAAGAAAGCTTAAATCGTTACTTTGCGACCCAGGTTTTCTTCCAAGATATTTATTTTACTTCTGATCACGAAGATGTTCCAAAAGATGTGTCAACCCCTGCTTTTGATACCACAAGATTTTCAACGGAAATTTATAATGCTAACGATGAACTCATGATTAATAGTGATGGATCTTATGCGACTGCAAACTTCAATAATAATAATCTCATCCTTGGTTATTCTTGGGATGCTAATAGCGTTGATGAATTTGGTGATCCGATTGAAACGATTGATAACGAATCCGTCGCTTGGTTTCATTACAATGCGGGAACGTGGGGAAATATTCGTATTGAAAATGATTATTGGATTAATGGGGTTACTTTAAAATATGCCGATACAGCTGAATTCTTTTGGGTTGTGGCTGCAACGGATAACATGCTAACAGAAAATATTGATGTTAAAGTTATGCTTCCTGGTGTGGATTTAGATGTAGATTTAGTTGATGCTTATATCAACGGATCATCACTCGCTTCCATTCACCATATTGGTGCTGATGAACAAAACCAAACCTATGTTCATATTAAAGCAAGTCGTTTATACCCAAATGAATATATTACTGTAAGGATTAATTTTCCTGCTAACCGATTGGTCATAGATGCCGCTCAAGACAAAGCTTATGGCAATGATGTGAGTGATTATCCAATTGCGAATGGTCAAGCTCATTTAACCAATGTAGAAACCTATGAAACCCAACGCGCTAATTTCCGAAGCACTTACCAACTCGTCGATATGGTCGCGATTGCTTCATTTATCTTAATTCTTGCCTTTGCTGCCTGGAAAACCCGTGATATTTATCTCAAGTATGATAAGGAATATGCCACCGATTTCTATGGTGAGTATTATCGCGAATTACCCGCCCAATATTCGCCGGCAATCATGGGTTATCTTTATCGCTTTAAAGAAGTGGCTAAAGATGATGTCACGGCAACCTTAATGGATTTAATCAGACAAAAAGTTATTCTTTTGGATGCTGGCACCGAATCCTTAACGGAAGCGAAAGTCAATTATGTGATGAAGTTGAATAAAGAAGTGGATCAAAATAAATTACAACCTCATGAAAAACAATTAATTAATTGGTTTTTTGGTTTAGTTGCCGGTAGTGATACATTGTCACTTAATCAACTTGAAACCTTTACTAAAAAAGAAGCACAAGCGATTCGCTATTTAAATGAAAACCAATCCTTTAATCGCGCGGTGGTTGTCGCTGCTCAAAACGAAAAATTCTTTGATGATGTGAAAATTCCCGCACAAAAAAATGGAGCAATTTTAGGTTTAATTACCTTGTTTGCAATTGGTTTATTAATTTCAAGAAATGTTTTAGCGTTAGGTAATTTTACAGGGATTATCGGTGGGATTTTATTTGGTTTATCGATACTTTTAGGAGCCTATTTAAGTTCGATTGAAAGACGTTCGAAAAAAGGCAATGAAGATTACGTCAGATGGAAAGCCTTTGAAAAATTTCTCAAAGAATTCACCAATATTAAGGATTATCCAATTCCAGGTATGACCATTTGGGAACATTACATGGTATATGCAACCGCCTTCGGCATTGCAGAATTGGTTGAAAAACAAGTGAGATTTAAATATCAACAACTCAACCAAATGGATGAACTTAATCGGTCACCTTACTTTAGATATCCCGGATTTTATCGTTATTACCATCATTCCATGCAACGATCCTTTGTTTCAGCTCAAAGTACGATAGCGGCAGCGAATGCCCAACGTAACAATTCAGCAGGTCGTGGTGGCGGTCGCTTTGGCGGTGGCGGCGGATTCCGAGGTGGCGGCGGTAGTGGCGTTAGAATTCGTTAATTTCATTAAATAAATGTTTGGTTTATTTTAAAAGATGTTAAGATAATTTTAAGGAGAAAAAAATGGGAATATTAATTGTATTAGGCGTTGTTGCTTTAGTAGGATTCTGGGTTATTAGTGTTTATAACACATTAGTTCAATCAAGAAATAAGGTCAAAAATTCTTGGTCACAAATTGACGTTCAATTAAAACGTCGCTTTGATTTGATTCCTAACATCGTGGAAACGGTAAAGGGATATGCCAAGCAAGAAAAGGATATTTTTATGCAATTTGCGGAAGCTCGCAAAATGTATGACAAAGGTTCCCAAGGTGGTAATGTCGGAGAAATGGCGCAAGCGAACAGCATGCTTGGTCAAACCTTAGGACGTTTGGCAGTTGTCGTTGAACAATATCCAACCTTAAAAGCGGATCAAGGGTTCTTAAAGTTACAAGATACCTTAAAGGAAACGGAAGATAAAGTTTCCTTTACCCGTCAATTCTATAACGACGTAGTGTTATCTTATAACAATCGCCGCGAAGTATTCCCATCCAATTTAGTTGCCGGTATCTTTAAATTCAAAGAAGCGGAACTATTTAAGTTAGACGATGCTGCTGAAAGAAAAGCAGTAAAAGTTTCATTCTAAACGAATCTAAATGAAAACCCTTACGCTCTCTGAAGGGTTTTTTCTTTGTGATAAAATAAGGCAATGGATCCAGTTATCTTTAAAAAACCTCATACTTTCCTCAATCGAATTGAAATTTTATTTTGGCAGCTCTGGGATAAGCCTTTTATCAGGTTTCTTTTTGTTGGCGGTGTGAATACGGTCTTAGGTTATCTCACGACTTTGTTATTAAGATTTACCCTATTTATCGACCAACCTAAATGGATTTTAATTGAAACCTTGATTGAGTTTGATGCTGCGAATACCGTCATGTTTATCTTGTTATTTCCGGTTTCTTATTCACTTCAAGCATGGTTTGCCTTTCGGACCCAATGGACCTGGAAACGATTACTCCTTTATCCTCTAACTAGTATTCCTAATTACCTGCTTCAACAAGCTTGCATCCTCGTCTTTGAAGATTGGTTAGGTATCCAACCCGTAGTTGCTTATGCTTTATCCGCGATATTACCAATTCCCATTATGTTTTTTGTGGTGCGATTTTTAGTCACCAATCCCAAAACTACTTCTTTAAAATAGCAATTTGTTGATCAAACGTATCAATTTGTTGTTCAACCTTGAGTTCAGCAAATTGATTCATATAGAGTTTATGGTAAGTCCCCTTTTTCAAAATTAATTCAAGATGACTACCGTCTTCAATGATTCGCCCTTCTGACATGACTAAAATGCGATCCGCATCCACAATCGTGGATAAACGATGAGCGATGACAATCGAAGTTCTTCCCTTCAACGTTTTGGTAATCGCTTTTTGAATCATTGCTTCAGTTTCGGTATCAATAGAAGAAGTGGCTTCATCTAAAATCATAATGGTTGGATTGCGAATGATGGCCCGTGCAAAGGCGATGAGTTGTTTCTGGCCAACGGATAGTTCACTACCACCATCCTTCAGAATCGTATCGTAACCTTGCGGTAATTTTGAAATAAAATCATGGGCTCCGACTGTTTTACTTGCCTCGATCATTGCTGCATCACTCGCATCTAATTTTCCATATTTAATATTCTTACGTATCGTCCCAGAAAAGATAAATGGGGTTTGTTGAACATATCCAAGGTGATGACGAAGCCAACCCACAGAACGGGTTCGATAATCTTGACCATCAATCAATAAGGAGCCACTACTTGGTTCGTAGAACCTGCAAAGTAAATTGACAGTTGTGGATTTACCACTTCCGGTTTCACCGACAATTGCCACGGTTTGACCCTTTGGGATAACAAGATTCATCTCGTGAATAATTTGCGTGCCAGGATTGTAAGAAAAGGAAACTTGCTTGAATTCAATTTCCCCTTTCATCTTTTCATAGGCATTGACCTTGGGATTTAGTAAAGTACCGTATTTTGCAATCACCTCAGGCGTATCGTTAATTAATGGTTTAGTTTCAATTAATGAAAGGATTTTTTCCACGGATGATTGCGATGACATTAACTCGGTGAATAAATCCACAAATTCTTGGATAGGGGTATAAAGAGCGGAAACAAAGCCAATAAATAGCACAAAGATTGAAACATCATAAATAATGGTATTCGATATCATTAACCAAGCGCCAATGAAGATGACAATCGCAGTCGTTATTGTCGAAATGAGTGTAACTGAAGGATAAAAGAAAGCTTGCGTTTTTGCAGTCTTCCATGCTTTATCACGAATATCGGTCACAATCTCATTAGCCTCTTTTTGAACGTTACTTTCAATCGAAAGTGTTTTAATCGTTTTCGCACCGGCGATGACTTCAGCAAGCCAGGCCACATATTTTGAAAATGCATTTCTTGCAGTTCTTGATAAATTAAGGATCCTAAACTGAAAATAGGGAGCGATGATGATCATGATTGGTATGGTCGCCAATAACACCAGAGACATTTGCCAAGAAATCAAAAACATGGTGATCAAGATAAAGACCAATTCAAAGGTAATCCAAACAAAACGGGTGATACCCCAAGAGATCATATCGGAGATTTTACTTGTATCGGATTGTAACCTGGCAATTAACCAGCCGGAAGATGTTTTATCAAAATAAGAAAAGGAAAGCTTTTGAACTTGGGCAAATGCATCCTCGCGAATGTGAATATAAACTGACATTTCTAAATAATTCGTGGTGAAAAATAATAAATAAATCGCAATCGCTCTAATCAATATTCCGATTGCAATTAACACGATATATTCGACGTAATTAAGGGAAAATTCAAGCCCAAAAAGCATGGTTACTTCAATCTGTAAATCGTTTAAAAGATTGCCACTGATGTTGCCTTGGTTTTCTAATGAAGTTAAAGCACGAATAATGCCGCGATTTAGCAAGGGAATAAAACTACCATCATGAAACGTAATCAATAACAT
>VHBF01000023.1 GCA_016872075.1 Bacillota bacterium
TTTGGAAAACAAACCCAATCGTCGCATTTCGATAACTATCCCATTCCGACTCCGTAAAGTTTTTAGTAGATTTACCATCCACAATTAAGTCCCCGGAGGTATAACGATCTAAGCCACCGATGATATTCATCATCGTTGTTTTTCCGCATCCAGAAGGTCCTAAAATGGAAACAAACTCATTATTTCTAAAGGATAAATCCACCCCTCTTAAGGCTGGGAAGGGTCGGCCTGCAACAAAATAGTTCTTGACGATACCTTTTAAGACGAGCATAAACTTGTCCTCCAAATACAAAAATTATTATACGAGCAATTAATTATAATAGTGAATTAATACAACTTGAAATACGTATAGGTTTGGTTAAGTTACAAACTTAAGAATAAATAAAGTAAATTAATAGATAACCCGTTGAGAGAGCTGCCATCGTAATGGGAAATCCGATTTTAAAGAAATCCCAAAATTTAACCTGAAAACCAAGTTTACGAAGAAAACCAATACCCGCAATATTCGCAGATGCGCCGATTGGGGTAAGGTTACCACCTAGCGTTGCCCCAGCGAGCAATCCAAAAAGTAATAAATAAGGTGGAAAACCTAAATTTAAGTTTTGTCCCACACTCATCATCACCGGCAAGAACGTTGCAACATAAGGAATGGTATCAATAAAAGCGGAAATGACCACGGAAACTAAAATCACAAACGTATAAATCACAAACGGATCATTATTCCCAAGGGTTTCAAATAATTGTCCTAACTCTAAAATCACACCTTGTTCTTCTAGACCAATAATCAGAATAAACAAACCAAACAATAAACCTAAGGTTTCAAAATCAATCGCTTTAAATGCATCCAAGATTGCTTGTTTTTGACTTTGAAAAATAAGGCGATATAAAACAAAGAGTAAGGCGACCCCTAAGCTGATATAACCATTGATTTCATTGGGGGTATTGGGAATAAAAGAAGCGGTAATCAAGGCAAAAAGAATCAGACCAAGGAAGAGGGTAGGAGCAAAATCTTTGACGTTTGTCTTTTGGGTAAACTTAAGGGTTTCATGGTGTTTGCCTAAAATAAACCAAAGCATGACTAGACTCATGATCGTGCCGATTTGTACAATAAAGAATGGCCCTGGTTTTCCTTCAACAATAAAAAATTCAAAGAAATTCATATCGGCAAATTGATTCCCTGCAAGCATGACAGACGTGGTATCACCAACCAAGGTAGCAAAACCTTGAATGTTAGCAAAAACTGAAACTGCGATGATTAAAGGGACAGGAGAGATTTTTGTTTTTTTCGCAATGTCTAAAGCAATCGGCGCAACAATTAAAACCGTGGCAACGTTGTCCACAAATGCAGAAACAAGACCGGCAAATGCGGCTAACAAAATAATCGCCCACTTTGTTGAAGACACTCTTCGCATCATCCAATCTGCAAGCAACGCCGGCATGCCAGACTCGATAAATTGGGAGACAACTATCATGGTGCCGGCGATGATCATAAAGACATTCCAATTCATCGCTTCAGAAAATACATCGCTCAAAGGACTATATCTAAGTACAATGAATAAACTAGCAACACCAAGGGCAATCCAAGCCTTAAAATTTGAAAAAATGAGTAAGGCAATATACGTTAATAAAAACAAACTAAGGGCATCTTGCATAACAGAATAATTTTATCATAACTTGGTTTCGTCGCCATCTTTCGTTATCATAATGACATATGAAAATTGCATGGATAGGATATGGGGTGATGGGACAACCGATGGCGAACCATCTAAGTCAAACGCATCAAGTAACCGTCTTCAGTCGCAGTCCACATAAAACTTCTAATGCAACTCACCGTCTATCGGTGGGTTCATCCTTATCATCCACCATCAAAAATCAAGACGTTATCATGACGATGTTAGGCACGCCGGAGGATGTTGAGCAAGTGTATCGAGTCATCCTTAAAGAGGTTAAACCTGGAACTATCTTAATTGATTTAACCACATCTAGTCCCTCGCTTGCCAAGCAACTTTATGCTCAATTTAAAAACCAATCCATCTCTATTTTAGATGCGCCTGTGACCGGTGGTTTAAAAGGCGCCCAAGAACAAAATCTCACCATCATGGTGGGGGGTGATCGATCGACTTTTGAAAAATCTAAACCGGTTTTAGACATGTTAGGTAAACGCATTCTATATGTTGGCGAAGCTGGCCAAGGTCAATATGCAAAACTTGCCAATCAAATTGCCATCGCTGGTCAACTTTCAGGATTAGCAGAGGCACTCGCCTTTGCTCAATCTCAACATCTTGATTTAAACCAAGTCATTCACATCCTATCATCAGGTGCGGCTCAATCTCATAGTGTGACCGCCTATGGTGAAAAAATGCTGTATCAAGATTGGCAAGCTACGTTTTATCTTAAACATTTTTTAAAAGATTTACGCATTGCCATTAACCATGCAACGACGCCTGTACCGATTGCAAAAGCAGTTGAACTGATGTTAAGTTCACTGGTGAAAACATATGGAGAAAAAGGCGTACAATCCATTATTCAGGCTTATTTAAATTGATTTACTTGCCGTAAATTTGATAAAGCAACCACTGGACAAATTTCCTCGGTAATAACCATTTTAATAACTGTAAAATTTTGTACTGGAAACCAACTGTGACATGAATGGGTGGATTTTTTTGTTTGACTAAACGCTTACAAACTTGGTAAACGGAGGTAGCCGGCAACCCATTTTTTTCATCTTTTTCCATCACGGCTAACGAACGCTCTAACCTTGCTTGGTATGGTGAATTAGGTTTAACGAGTCGCTGACGTTGATTTGAGAAATTAGATTTTGTATCCCCAGGTTTGACATTGACCACGCGAACACCAAAAGGTTTAAGTTCTTGTCTAAGACCTTCGGTGTAAGTTGCAACGCTTGATTTTGTCATCGAATAAAAGGTTTGAAAAGGAATGGTAAAATCGCCAGCAACCGATCCAATATTGATAATCAAGCCTTTTGTGTTTTTGAGTAACGGTAACATCACTTGGGTTACCTCATGTAAACCCATGACATTAACTGCAAATAAACGTTTCACTTCTTCGATGGGTGTTTCTTCAATGGCACCGGCAATTCCATATCCCGCATTGTTGATCAAAACATCCAGTTGTTGGTATGTTTTTTTAATGTAGGTGAACAAGTTTTCAATTGATTGAGGTTGTGTTACATCCATGACTTGCGCATCAAATGATGGTTTTGTTTTGGGTAAATTTCTCGCCACTCCAACCACACGATAACCGGCTTTAGCAAAACCTTCTGCTACCGCAAAACCAATGCCTTGAGACGCACCGGTAACGAGAATGACAGCGTGTTTATTGAAATTCATGAAGCATACTCATCAATGCTTTTTCATCCATTGGTACTTTTTTTAACACTTCATCAATAATGTTAACGGCTTCATCAATTAATGGTTTGGTATGCGTTGCAGTGTAACTGGTGCGAATTAAACATTGACCTTCAGGTGCCGCTGGTGGAATCACCGGATTGACATAGACACCGTGTTTATAAAGTAATTTTGCAATCACGAAAGTCCGCATCATCGTATAAGTGTAAATCGGAATAATGGGCGTAATTGTGTCGTTAGCTAATGGGAGTTTCTTTTCAATCATTTTTTTACGGGCATACGCAGCAATATCAAGTAAGGCTTTTGGCCGTTGCGGTTCTTTTTTAAGAATGCGTAAGGCTGCCAAAGCACTTGCAGTTGAAGCTGGTGTTAAAGCCGCGGAAAAAATAAACGGTCGTGATTTATGCTTGATGTAATTCACCACTTCTTTTTTACCGACCATAAAACCACCAATGGAGGCAAGTGATTTCGAAAAAGTAGACATAATCATATCGACTTCTTGATGCAAACCAAAGTATTCAGCGGTGCCTCTGCCTTTCGCACCCAACACCCCAAATGAGTGGGCATCATCCACCATCACTCTTGCGCCATATTTTTCGGCAAGTGCCACAATCTCTGGCAGTTTGGCAATATCACCTGACATCGAAAAGATGCCATCCGTCACAATCAGTTTTCCTGCTTTTGAATCGGCTTCTTGTAACAATTGTTCTAAGTGTTTCATGTCGTTATGGTTATAACGAACCGAGGATGCAAAACTTAAACGAATCCCATCATAAATACAGGCATGATTTTCTCGATCAGAAAAAATAATGTCATCACGACCGGCTATTGCAGAAATAATCGCAAGCGTTGACTGGAATCCACTAGGAAAGGTTAAGGCTGCTTCTTTTTCCATGAATTCAGCAAGTTCTTTTTCTAATTCTAAATGTAGGGTTAAGGTTCCATTTAAGAAACGTGAACCAGAAACACCAGTACCATATATCTTAACTGCCTTGACAGTGGCATCTATCACGCGCTTATCACCAGTTAATCCTAGGTAATTATTAGACCCAATCATGACCCGGCGTTTGCCTTCCATTTTCACGACGATATCTTGCTTACTTTCTAAGGCATGAAAGTAAGGATAAATTCCTAAATTAACTGCATTATCGACATCTTTAAATTCATATGCTTTTTTAAATAAATCTGCCATAGTTTTCTCCGAATATTCTTTAGGTTAACAATGCTACAATAATAGCATTATTAGGATAATTTAAGTAGATAAAGGACGAGGAACATAAGATGAAAAAGAAAATAGATTTAAAGAAATTAACCCCTATCCAACGTGCAGTCACGCTTGAAAGTGCGACAGAACCACCTTTTCAAAACGAATACTGGAATCATAAAGAACGAGGACTTTATGTCGATATTTTAGACGGCACCCCTTTATTTACATCGGAAGATAAATTTGATTCCGGATGTGGTTGGCCAAGCTTCACCAAACCCATCATCGAGGAAGTTATCCTTGAACGACACGACTACTCTCATGGCATGATCCGTACCGAAGTCCGTAGTCAAGATTCGGATGCCCACCTTGGTCACGTATTTGATGATGGCCCCCGTGATAAGGGAGGCCTGCGTTATTGTATTAATTCGGCATCCTTAAAGTTTATTCCCTATGATCAACTTGAACTTCATGGCTATGGCGAATATCGCAAATTCTTTAAAAAGAAATAGAACCACTTATGGAATCAATCAACTTACTGATTAGTGAATGGATTCAAAGTTTTCGTAGTGATTTTCTCGATGCTTTCTTTTTATTCATCACCGAATTTGGAGATGAGACTGTATTTTTAATCATCGCGGCGATTTTATATTGGACCTTTGATAAGCGTTTTGCTTATCGATTGGTGATGTTTTTTCTTTATGGTGCGGTGATAAATGGCGGGTTAAAATTCCTGACTAATTCACCACGACCCCATGTGGAATTTCCCGACAGAATTGAGTTGGTTGGAGAAGGATCGGGTGGTACCTCTTTACCAAGTGGACACGCTCAAAATAGCACCATTCTCGGCCTTACTTTAAACGAAAAAACTAATCAAATCGGCTCGTGGTTATCGCGTTTCCTATTCGTCATGGTTGGATTGGTGATGTTATCAAGGTTATATTTGGGTGAACATTATTTAAGTGATGTTATTTTTGGATTGGCGATTGCTTATGCTTATTACACGCTTGTGAATCAAATTCAAGTAAAGGGACAAAACCCATCTTGGTTAAAATGGGTCCCGATGTTATTACTGATTCCTATTGCCTTGATCACCAACGATAAAAATATTTACTTAGCATCCGCGAGCATTGTTGGTTTCACGATTGGTTTTCCTCTTGAACTAAAACATATTGGATTCTCAGTAAAAGGTTTATGGTGGCAACAAATCCTTAAAGTCATATTAGGATTAGTCATCGCTTTAGCCATTCGCGTTGGTTTAAAAGCGCTATTTGAAATGGGTTTATACTCTGCAGATTTTGAAAATAATCCCATGTTCCCTGATCAATTATTGGACTTTACACGATACTTCATCATCGCTCTATGGATGACGCTTGGCGCACCCCTTTTATTTAAATTATTGCTGAAACCAAGAATAAAATAAGTAATTAAGGTGTTTTCGTTTTGGTAGGTTTGACGCCAGCTTTCATCATTGGTAGATTCATAAAATATAAAAAACCAAAAACAAGCATCAATCCACCTGACACGATCATTAACCATTCAATGTCAAGGATGTCGGCAAGTGGCCCAAATACAGCAATCCCAATTGGCATCGCAATGGAATTAATCATGGTCGAGATACTTGTTACACGTCCCATGTATGCTGGATCCACTTGTTCTTGGAGAATCACGGTCATCGTTGTGTTGTAAAAAGGTAAGACAATACCTTGCATCAACATAAACGCAAAATAAATATAGAAGTTAGAGACAATCCCTAACATGAAAACACCAAACCCCATAATCGAGATTGCGATACCAGCGGTGACAATTCGATTGTTAAAACCACCCCACCAAGCCACGATTAAAGCCCCGATAGTCATCCCGAGGGAAAAAGATACTTCTACCATCGTTAAGCGGAACACTTCATCACCATAAGTTTCAAATGACCTTACCACTTGAAGTGGTGATAAAAAGGCAACTGGTGAGACAAGAATTAATACAAAAAATAAATAAATGAAAAACGGAATTAAGAAAGAATGGGTTTTGACATACTTCAAACCGGCAACAAAGTCTTGGATGCCATTGGTGGTTTTGGGCTTGTCTTCATTCACGTGCTTGGGGATGGTGACCAATAATAATAAGGTTAAAACCCCAATTACTGCCGTTACCGTATCGATATAAAATAAAAAACCAATACTAAACCAAGAGATTAAAATAGCTGCAACAATCGGACCAAGCACATTAAAAGCAGACTGAATACCCGATTCAATCCCTTGAACTCTCATTAATTTATCTTGTGGAACCATTAACGGAATCGCCGCGCCTATTGCTGGTCCGTGAATCGCTTGACCAATGCCCCGCACGACTGTCACCGCAATCAGCATCCAAATTTCAATATTGCCCAAAGAAAAAAGAATGGCAGTGATTAAGGTGACCAAGGCAATCGTCCCATCGGCGATGACAATTAATAATTTTCGATTCATCTTATCGGCAAGGACACCGGCGATTGGAGAAAAAATGAGTAGAGGCATAAATGAAGCGATAATCGCAATCGTAAGGATCGTTCCTGATTCGGTTTCAAGATTGATATACCAAAAGATGGCATATTGCACTAATAGCGAGCCAATAAAGGAAATCATTTGTCCTGCAATAAAGAAGCTGATGTTGCGTTGCCAATTTTTCATAAATTTTTACCCAGCGAAATATAGCACAGATTATTTTTGCGCCATGTCCCAATCTTTTTTTAAGATTGAATAGAGACTTGAATCTTGAAATCCATCATTTGATCGATAGTATTGTCTTAAAACGCCCTCGTGTTGAAATCCAGTTTTGATTAACACCGCACCACTGGCAGGATTATAAATGGAGTGATGCGCTTCTAAACGATTAAATCCAACGACTCCAAATGCGTATTGTAATAGCGCTTGAAGGGCTTCGGTCATATACCCTTGGTTCCAATAAAGTTTCATTAAAGCGTAACCAACTTCTCCACGTTCAAATCCATCATGAATCGAGTGAATGCTAATGGTGCCAATTAAAGAACCATTTTTTAATTGAATGCCCCAAACATAAAATTTGGGATCAGGATAATTACTCATCCAGTAACTGATAATCCTTTTCGTTTCATCGACAGAAATGTGGGGTTTCCAGGATAAGTACTTCACCACATCCATATCGGTTGCCCAACCTAAATACATACTCTCAGCATCCGCTAATTGTAACGGTCTTAAGAATAAGCGATTCGTGTTTAGTTTAATCGTTCCTTGATGGTTCATGGGTGGTACACAATGGATATATCTGAAAGAATTAAGGCATACATATGTGATTCTATTTTAACAAAATT
>VHBF01000024.1 GCA_016872075.1 Bacillota bacterium
CATTATTGCTTGAAGGTTTTTATTCTTCTTTCCCCATTCAAATAATTCATCAATTTCATGGGTGGATAAGAAGGTCATAAAGATATTGGAATAGGATTTCGCGTGGACAGCGTTCTCCATCGCTGCCATCCAATTAATCACCGCTTTGCGTTGATGAAGCGTATCTGGCATCGACCGCGAGACCACTGGCATGCCAATATCACCTTGATAAGTATCTAAAAAGGTAAGAATTAATAAATTAAGTGAATAAGCTTTTTTTACTTGTTCGTTTAATAATTTCCAAGTTAGTAAATCCGATTGCAATGAGACATCTTCAGGACGCCAAAATTGCGAAAGGTTTTGTTCATAGAATTGTTGGGTAAAAGTATCTTCCGTCCCATTCCAATTAGCGCCAGAGAATTCTTCTTTGGGTTTAAAAATGAGGGGTTTAAAAGTATCGCCAGGTAATTTGCTCATCGTCTTTCTCCTTTTAATTTAATTTATACGACGCAGGATTCGCATTCTTCAATTTTTAATTTTTGCGTCCGCGTATAGTACAGAGTTTTCACACCTTGATAGTGCGCATAAAGATAATACCTTACGAGTTCCTTGGTTGTCACGTTTGAGGTAATGCCTAATTCAAACGAGATGCCTTGATCGACATGCTTCTGGGCAGTGGCAATCACATCAATGACTTTAAAATTATCAATACGATAGGCACTTTCATACATGAACGCTGCTGTGTCTAAGGATGGCATGGGGAAGTAGGTCTTAGAGTTACCATAGGTTCTTTCTTCGATAAGTTGTTTGATGGGGGTTAAGGATGGGGTGGCTGACATCACATAGGCAATCGAACCATTAGGGGCGACTGCTAATCGGTGAGAGTTATATAAGCCATAAGTCATCACATCTTTTTTCAATTGTTTCCAATCCGCATCGGTAGGTAGATAAATGTCTTTAAAAATTTCTTTGACTTTATCGGTTTTAGGTAAGACCGCGCCACGACCATTAAAATAAGATCCATCCGCGTATTTACTGGTTTCAAATTGATAGAACTTTTGTTTAGTTTCTTTTGCTTTTTGCATGGAGTGGACTAAAGAATAGTAGTTGACTTGGGCAAAGAACACATCGATTAAATCAATATCTTCTTCGGATCCAAATAAGATATAGTTTTCGGCAATATAACCATGGTGACCCATGATGCCAAATCCGACTGAACGATTGAGGCGATTAGCTTTAGCGACTGCGGGTACGTAAGAAATATTCGTTTGTGTTGAAACAGAGTTCATCACATCCATCGCAGCATAAACTGTTTCTTTGATGGTGTTGTGCTTGATCATGTTGCCCATGTGACCGCTGGCAAGGTTGCAAGAAATATCCATGCCAATTTCATCTTGTTCTTTTTTGTCATAATCCGCATAGTGTGACGTAATGGTGGGTTGGAGTATTTCAGTGCAAAGGTTAGAGAATTTAACAGGTAGCTTTAACGGATTCACTTTATTGACGTTATCGACGAACATAATATATGGATAACCAGATTCACCTTGTAAGGAGGCAATCATGTCTAATAATTTTCTAGGACTAATTTTACGTTTTCTCACATCTGGGTTTTCTACTAACTTGTCATACCAGTAATCCATGTTGGTGGAAACGTCTGCAAAATCAATCCCATATGCTTTATAGACCGTGTGCGGATAGAAAACATACATATCTTTATTTTCTTTGGCAAGTTCAATCATTTTGTCGGGAATCACCACACCCATCGATAAGGTTTTAACGCGGACATCATCATCAGCGTTTAATTTCTTCGTATTTAAAAAATCTTCAATATCCGCGTGGAAGACATTAAGGTAAACTGCACCTGCTCCAGCACGTTGACCCATTTGATCGGCATACCGGAAGTTGTTATCTAATAATTTAGCAACCCCTACAACACCTTTGGAAACATTGGGTACATCCTTAATTGCTTCACCTTTAGCACGTAAGTTGGTGAGGTTAATCGAGACGCCACCACCGATTTTTGATAATTGCATCGAGAATTCAGAAATGCGGGCAATATCATTTAACGAATCGCCACCTTCAAGCAAGAAGCAGGAAACAAATTCACCGCGTTTTTTCTTGCCGGTATTAAGCAGTGTTGGTGTCGCCGGTACAAAGTCTTGGGCAATCAACCGCTTAATCATATTTCTCGCGAGTTCAAAGTCGCCATCAGCATGATAAAGGGCATTGATGGATAGACGGTCTTCATAACGTTCCAGGAAGACTTTCTTATCACGACTCTTTAAAGCGTAATCGTTATAAAACTTAAAGGCTCCCATGTATGTAGGAAAGCGAAACTTAGCGTTGTAAGCAATATTAAAAATTTCGGTGATTTGTTCATGGGTGTACTTCTTTAAAAAGTCATCTTCGTAGTAATCATTTTCCACTAAATAATCTAATTTTTCCTTTAAAGAGTGAAAAAATTGCGTTTTTTTGTTAATTTCGTTTAAAAAGTAGGAACGGACAGCTTCCTTATCTTTTTTTAGATCCTTCAATTGGCCTTTTTCATCAATCACTTGATTGTTGAGCAAGACCCATTCCGGAATATAATTCTTTTCCATCCCAATGGCCTCCGAACTAAAACAATAGAAGACTGAGGTGAGTTTTCACACTTTCCAATCCTAATTGCTTTAGGTGAAAATTATTTTTGTCTAAAGGTGGGTCCTAAGTCAATCACATTTTGGGTGTGGAATTACTAATTCTTTACTATTACATAGTAAACATCGCCAAAATAACCCTTAAATTTTATTGTAAATTTTTGAGTTTATTTAGACTTAAATTCGTTTTCAATTTAGGTGAACTTTAGTAAAATATCATTAGGAGAGAATGAAAATGAAATTTACCTTGGCGCCACTGCCTTATGCCTATGATGTTCTTGAACCAGTTATCGATGCAAAAACGATGGAAATTCACTATAGTAAACACCATCAAGCATACGTGAATAACCTCAACGCTGCTTTGGAAAAGTATCCAACTTTACCAGAACAAACTATCGAACAACTATTGATCAACTTAGAAAAGCTTCCTGCTGACATTCAAACGGCAGTAAGAAATAACGGTGGCGGTCATTTTAATCACACGCTGTTTTGGTCCTTGTTAGTACCAGAAAAGAAATACGTTGCCCCTAGTGCCGCCCTCTTAGCTCGCATCGTAAAAGATTTTGGCTCCTTTGATGCGATGAAGGAACAATTTAGTAATGCTGCCAAAACTCGCTTTGGGTCAGGATGGGCATGGTTGATTGTTGACGCAACTGAAAAATTAAAGGTGACATCCACAGCCAATCAGGATGTCCCATTCAAAGAAGGTAAACCTGTTTTAGGTTTAGATGTTTGGGAACATGCTTATTATTTAAATTATCAAAATCGTCGTCCAGATTACATCACTAATTTTTTCAAAATCATCAATTGGAAAAAGGTTGAAGAAAATCTTCGTTAATTTTTATTAGTTTTAAAATAGTGCGTGCTACAGAAACTTACTACATTTTGATTTAACCATTTGTGAAAGCAAATGGTTTTTCTTTTGTATAATGATGACAGATGTACGAATCACCTGAGTTTAAATTAATAAAAAAAATCGGTAACCTTGAGTGGCGAGAATACCAAGAGTTTTTTACCGTTGCGATTCATGAGCCATCTTTACAGGGTTATTCTGGATTTGGCTACTTATTTAATTATATTTCCGGTAATAATCGGCAAGGTATAAAAATGAAAATGACCGTGCCCGTCATTAATGATTTAGATGAAAAAGAAAAGAGTATGGAGTTTGTGATCCCGAAAATTCATACCCAAGATATTCCCCAACCGCTTTATCAACAAATGAAAATTAAACATTATCCATCCCAGATGGTCATTGTCTATTCCTTTTCTGGTTATATTCCCAAAGAAAAAATGGAAACGATTACTGAAAAAATGAAAGCCTTTGCAAAAGCAGAGCAATTACACGCGGTTGGTGATTTAAAAATTGCCCGATATAATGGGCCTTACACATTGCCGTTTTTAAGACATAGTGAAATCTGGCTTAATGTGAATGCTTCTGACAATCTGCACAAAAACCATAAAGCGTAAATTGATGATGATGAATCGTGAATTGGTTTTGATTCGCTACTTTTTTTCCATAGTTATTTAATGGACATTCTTCAATAGAAATAATTTTTTTACAAGCGGTACATACCAATTGATGATGATGGTGGTCTTGATTAATGATTTGATAGAGGGGCGTGGATTCTGTTTCTAAATTGATTTTTTCTACAATCTTAACTTTGATAAATTGTTCGAGAATTCGAAAAACAGTTGAATGAGATATCTTTTCACTTTTCGATTGTTTACTGACCAGTTTAAATAATCTTCCTAATGTGATCGGTTGGTTGGCTTGCAACAAATGATAGACAAGATTCCGTGCGGGCGTGTTTTTCAGTTGATGATGATGGAAGAAATCTCGGTGACAAGATGGATCTAATTTCATGCTTGAGTTCCTTTCAGAATTGGAATGATGGAAACACTTAAAAGCCAAAGGACGCTATACGTTAAGACAATTGTACTACCCGTAGGTAAATCAAACCATAATGATAATGCAAAACCAATTAGAAAATTAAATGTAGCAATAAGTATCCCCACAAAGAAACTTCTCACAAAACCCAACTTAAAGTTCATGACAATAAGGGTGGGGAAAATGAGAAAACTCGAAATAAGTAACGAACCTGATGCACGGATACCGATGATCACCAACCATGATGTTAGCATCGCAAGACCGACTTGATACCGTTGTGGATGCAAACGATTCACCTTGGCAAAATCTTGATCAAAGGTCAACGTCATTAATTCGTTAAAAAATAATCCGACAAAAGCTACAACCAAGACAGCAAGAGTGATCACGGCAATGATGTCTAAATCTCGAAGTAGTAACAAACTACCAAATAAAAATTGCTCAATTCGAACATTTTGATTTGGATTCGTTGTTATAATCAAGGTTCCCAAGGCAATCGCACTGGTTGCAATTCCACCGATGATGGCATCACTGTATCCTTTATTGAAAGATATCAAATAATGAATCGTTAATGAGGCCGTGGTGGCGAGCAATAAATTAAAGATTAATGATTGGGACAAAAACACAATCGAAATGGCAACAGATAAATAAGCCACATGAGCCAATCCATCCCCAATCAAAGACATTTTCTTTAAGACTAAAAAATGCCCTAGCATCGAGCCGATTATGGCAACCAATAATCCAATCAATAACCCTCTAACAATGAACGGATATTGAAAGTATTCAAAAAATTGATTAATGGTCATGGTGATCTCCATGAGCATGGGTATGAATGAAAGGTGAAAAGGTTTCGTTTTCACAAAATGCATCATAAGACCCATCAAACAAGACTTTGTGTTCCAAATAAATCACACGTAGAATATGGCTGGAAAAACTTGGTAAATCATGGGTGATGATGACATAAGGAACTTGTTTCTTCTTTAAATTATCAAGGATATCATAGATAGAATTCTTACGAGAGACATCTAAAGAACTTGTAGGTTCATCCAAAAAAACGATGTCAGGTTCTTGGACCATCATGCGGGCAAAGAGTACCAATTGCTTTTGGCCAAGTGATAACAATCCAAATGCTTGGTTTGATAATTCATCAATTAAAAATTGTTTCAGACAAGAATCTAGAGTTTGTTCATCGTGTAGATTGGTCCAGCGAGGAAATTTTTTCTTTGCAATTAAACCCTGACGTACGACTTCCTTCACCGTCATTGGAAATAACTTATCTCCTAAGGTGAGAACTTGGGGTAAGTACCCAATAGATAACCTTGGTTGCGTTTGCACCACACCGCTTTCAGGTTTGATTAATCCTAAAATAACTCTCAATAAGGTTGTTTTACCAGCACCATTAGCACCAACTAAAGCAACTTGATCTTGACGAAGAAAATCAATCGAAGCATCTTGAATGACATTCAATTTGTCGAATTTAACATTAAGGTTTTTAATTTGAATGAGTGGTTTACTTTTAACTTTTTGATAATGATTCATAGTTTATCATCAATAATTCTTGATAGTGAATTTCGGCTTCAAGTTGAGATAAACTGACATTCTCTAAATTATATAATAGTTCCGTTTCAAGGAGAGGATTCGTATCCAGAAGCGATTCAATCACGGCATTATTATCGGTGGATGAAACATATAAAATATTGGTATTGAGCTCTGAAATCAATTCAGAAAACTCAATGATGGATTGTGCAGTCGGTATCACATCAGTCGAAAAACCAGAATAAGGCGTCAGGACATGGACGTCATAGTTCGTTAAGTAGGCAAAAGCATTATGGCCTGCAAAGACCACATCGAGTTCCTCACCTTCAAGAACCAAATCGTTGTAGAAATCTACCGTATCTTCTAAAGCTTCTCGAATCAGTTCCTTACGGCTTTCTACAAGCAACGTATGTTCAGGTACCAACACTTGTATTTCTTCACTAATCGCTTCAAGCATCGCCAATCCATTCAAAGGATCTAACCAATAATGAGGATCATAAGCATCATCGTCATGGTCCTCAGCAAACTTTGGTCCAGTCAGGATATGGTCATGATCGTGTTCGTGTTCTTCTCCTTCAATCAACGTCACCACTTGAGATAAATCAACGAGCTTGCCCGTTGCCGTTTCTTCAAGAGAATGAATCCAACTTTCAAAAGACTCACTGGTAAATAAAACCACATCGGCATTATTGAGTTTGACGCGTTGACTTGGAGTGGGTTCAAAGTCATGGGGATCTGAGCCCACAGGTAAAATAAATTCTACATCCAATAAATCCCCTGCTAGTTGCTCAGCTAAACTATATTGAGGATATAACGTCGCAATCAAAGACTTTTCTTCCGTTGATGTTCCACCGCAAGATGCCAAGGAAACGACCGCCAATGTTGCAGAAAGTAACAATAATTTTTTCATATCTAAAACCTCCATGATGAGAGTGTACCTTAGATTAAATGCAAATGCAAACTATTTGCGTTAAATTTGGTTGAGATTTAAATGAACACCGAGGATATGATCAATTTGATAAACCACCCAACTTAATAACAAGACAACGAATACAATGGCACCGGCTATCCAAGTAAAGGTTTCTAATCCTAGGGTTTGGACATCTAAAAAGAAGTAGGGATAGATTTTTTCAACCCCATTCACGTGAAAGCGACCCCCTAAGTTGATATACGCAATTAAGTAAAAGACATAGGCAGATAGGATAAACAAATTACCACCGATGTAAAAATATTTCATATATCCTTTTTTATCAAACCAAGCGTAATCAAGAATGACAATCAAGGGGACGATGTAATGAATGAAAATATCTTTAAGACTAAAGATTTCATAAGCAAGGTTGTGATCGGAGATGTAAGGAATCAGGACAAAAGAGTAAACAATCGTTGTTAAGGTTAAAAACACGATTAAGGTTTGTTTAAAAAAATATAGCCAATCTGATGGCGATTTTCTAAACATTAGATTCAATAAAAATAGGATATATAAAAGCGCGGTTAGAAGATTCACAAAACTTGTAAAGTAACTTAATACTTCAATGACGTTTAAAGCATCTTGGATGGTT
>VHBF01000025.1 GCA_016872075.1 Bacillota bacterium
GTGGGTAAACTGGTGTTGAAATTCTTGAGGATCACCAAGATGAATGGGTTTAAAACGATTGTTTAATAACCATTCCTCTATTGCCTCAATCTTCGTTTCCCATTGAGGTAACAAATAAAAATCTTTTAAAAGATTAGTTTTATTTTTACGCATTAGGATTTTATCATCCTGCATGATGATAATGGTTTTCCATTCTTTGGTTTTTACTTTTGTGGTTTTGGTAATGATCGGTAAGGTCTCGGGTTTTCCACTTTGATAAGCGAAACAATTTTTTTGAAGCGGGCAAGTTTCGCAAGCAGGTTTAACGGGTCGACACACCAATGCCCCTAATTCCATCACCGCTTGAATATATTCTCTTGGTTGGGTTTGTTGCACCAATTGATTGTGAAGTTCGTTAATATGCGCTCTTGATGAGGGTAACCGCATATCTTTTTCTACTCCGAAATAACGACTTAAGACTCGAATGACATTCCCATCGGTTGCAGGATAGGGTTGGTTGTAAGCGATTGCCATAATCGCCCCAGCAGTATAAAGACCCACACCAGGAATGGCAATCACGGATTCAAAAGTAGATGGAAAGATACTTTGATGGTGGTTAAGAATATATTTTGCCCCTTCATGCATCAAACGAAAACGTCGATAATAACCTAACCCTTGAACCTCTGTGAGGACTTCTTCCAATGATGCTTTTGCTAGAGATTGAATCGTTGGAAAACGTTTTAGAAAAGAAGGGTAATACTTTAAAACGGTCTCCATTTGGGTTTGTTGTAACATCACTTCGCTAATCCATATCCCATAAGGTGTTGGATGCGATCTAAAAGGTAAATCCCGTTGATGTTTTTCAAACCAATTTATCAAAGAAGGTAGATTCATGCATTCATTATATGCAATTTCAACAATCTATTTTTACGATTTGGTGTGAAAATGACTATAATGACACTAAGGTATTGTGATGAAAAAAGTAGTAATTATTGGTGGTGGATTGGGTGGTTTATCTGCAGCTATCTCAATAGCGGCATTACCAGGGTATTCCGTTACTATATTAGAAAAAAATAACCATCTTGGTGGCAAACTCAATGTCAAGGATACACACGGTTACTCTTTTGATTTAGGTCCATCCATTTTAACGATGCCACATCTATTTGAAAATTTATTTACGAAACACAAAAGAAAAATGTCCGATTATATTCAAATTGAACCTGTTAGGCCGCATTGGCGAAATTTTTTTGAAGACGGAACGACAATTGATTTAACACACAAGATTGAGGACATGTTAACGAATAAAGCGTTAACGCCTCAAGATTTACAAGATTTAAAAGCATATTACGCTTATACTGAAAAAATTTATGGTGTTTCAGCGATGGTTGCCTTTGATAACCAACTAGAAAATACGTGGGAAGCGATGCGCTTCAAACCATCCGTGAGTATCTTTCAAAATATGGATTATTTTTCCACAATGGATCAAGGTGTACGCCGATACATTCGTAATCCTTACCTTATCGATATTCTCAATTATTTTATTAAATACGTGGGTTCTTCACCTTATGATGCTCCAGCCCTCATGAACTTATTGCCGTATATTCAATGGAAATATGATTTATGGTACGTCAAAGGTGGGATGTTTAATATTTCAAAAGGATTGGTTAAATTGATTGGGGAATTACCTCAAATCAACATCAAAACCCAAAGTGAAGTAATATCCGTAGAGAAAAAAAATCAAAGCATTTCTAAAATTCATTTAAAGTCTGCAGAGTCTCTAGATGCCGATTTGATTATTTCCAACATGGAAGCAATTCCTTTTTATGAAAAAATAACCAAAGAATCTAAGGGTTTGATTGCAAGATATCAACGAAAATTCGAACCTGCATGTTCGGGTTTTGCTTTACATTTAGGAACGAATAAAGTCTATCCACAACTCGCCCATCATAATTTTTTCTACAGTAAAAATTCAAAAACAAACTTTAACAACATTTTCCATCGTCACACATTAAATCCAGATCCAACCATTTATTTAGTCGCTCCCATGAGAACCGATCTTTCCCAAGGACCTAAGGGCGGTGACATCATTAAAATTCTTCCCCACATTCCTTACCTAGATCCCAAGAAACCATTTTCAAAGGAAGATTATCAAATCTTTAGACTTAACATTTTAAATAAACTAGAACGTATGGGACTTACGGATCTGAGAAAACATATTGTGGTCGAGGAATTGTGGACGCCGGAAACCATTCAAGATATGTATTATTCGAACCGTGGTTCGATATATGGAGTGGTCGCAAGTAAAAAGAAAAATATGGGATTTAAAATTCCAAAACGTTCAAAGCTTTATCAAAATGTTTACTTTGTTGGCGGTTCTGTCAATCCCGGAGGCGGGATGCCAATGGTGGTCTTAAGTGGGCAACAAGTGGTTGACCAAATTGTAAAAGACAAAAAAAATTAAAGTTTCTTTAGTAATCTTTGAAAGCGAAAACGATTATATCGTTGTAACCAAATTAACGGCAAATTAAACGCAAGCGCATAGATGACCATAATCATGGCAATCGAGAATTCATTAAAAATAAAAAACGTAACACAGGGAAAGATTTGTAAGATGTGCGAATACTCAGCTCGCCGTGTTTCTTCTATAAAGTTTTGGATGTAAAGTTTTTGCGTGCCTTGAAGATGTTTCTTTTTAAACCCTTCGTTAAAAATGGTGGCCCCATCAGGAATCCATTTTTTCCACCACCGGATTTTTAAAATTTTCTCATAAAAATCGCCATTGGCTTCGTATTTTCTTTGACGATATAACCAAGAGTCTTTTTTGAATTTAATATCGGGTGTTTTTAAGGTAATTTTTGAGATTCCTAAATGAAAGATCGGCCAAAGCACGATATTAAGAATCAGCATTAACCAATTGGGAACAGGAATCAACGGAAACCAATTCATCATTGAAGAATTCTCCCTTTCCAAGTTACCTTCTTTTTCTTGGATTGCACACTTGAACGAATGAATAATCCTACAAAAAAGATTAAATAGATGGGATAAAAAATAATCGTCAGGATTGAGAATTTTCCCACTTTTCGAGTAAGGAGATAGGTTTCGACACCGACCAAGAGGTAACCAATCCAATACACTTGATCTTGCCACATAAAGGGTGCAACACCACTTAGAATTGCAATAAATAAACCCGTAATCCACAAACTCACCAATATTAATAATCTAGGAGAAATCAGACTAGCACCGGTGGCAAAATTTTTAGTCCATCCTTCAATCAAAGTCGATAAACCTTCGGGGTACATCCGAAAATGAACAACTCCTTTGCCTGCTAGAGCTCGAATTGGTTTCTTTAGTTGGGTTTGATAAGCTTGCCCTAAAGCAATGTCTTCCAAAATGGCATGCTTGGCAGATGCATGTCCATCAATCTTCCAATAATCATCTTGGGTTACCATTTGGCAAGGACCAAAAAATGAATTTGCTTTCCATTTCAAACCAAAAGGTGTGAACAAACCTGTTGTCATCATCACAATTAAATTAAAAAACAAACTCAAAGATTCATAAGGTTTTTTGGTGATGTGGTGGGGTTGAATCGAAAGCGGGGTTTCGGTTTTTTTAAATTCACGATAGATCGAAGCAACCCCACTAGGCATCAGCACGACATCGGCATCCAAAAACAACAAAATTTCTCCAGTGGCAGCTTTGGCGCCTTGATAGCACGCCCATGGTTTACCAAACCACCCTTTAGGAAGTGGTTCAGCTTGTACTACTTTGGCGCCCATTTTTTTTGCAAGACTTACGGTTTGATCGGTTGAATGATCATCCACCACAATCATCTCGTGAATAAAACCTATTTGAGAGCGGATTGATTCTAATAAAGGTGAGATTCTTTTTTCTTCATTTCTGGCAGGAATAATAATTGAGATTGTTTGCAGGGGTTTTGTGATGACTTTTTGAATAAGAGGAATGTTCCATAACAAAAACAAACCACATGAACTTAAAGTCAGGGCAACCAGTAGAATAAACCAATGCATAAGTCTATTTTAGCAAGAATGCCATAAATTGATATTTACCAATCCATCACAAAGCGATACTGAGCAAATTGCTTATCGAGAATACGTTTCACTTTATCTTGGTTTTTGGAATGATGGAGCACCACAATGATTTCTTGGTGTAATTTTTCTTTAATAATCCGAAGCTCTTTAACATCTTCTTGAAGTTGATGTTGTTTTAAGCTTTGCCAAATCGGTTCGGTGATTTGTTTAATATCGTCATGGTTGGTCATCATTGGATCTAAGTGAATCGTAACATCATAACCAAATGTCGCTTTAATATTTTCTTCGATGTCATCAACCAAATCATGCATTTTAACAAAAGATTGGCTAGCGGCAACTTCGAGGTGAAAACTTAAGGTTTGATAATGTGGACCATAGTCGTGAAACATGTATAGGTGACTACCTAAAACCTCAGGATACTGATTTAAAAATTAGCGAATGTTGTTTATTTGTTTGAGCGGTAACGCTTCTCCTAAGACTCGGCGAACCGATTGCATCAAAATTTGCCAGGCCGACCATGCAATCAAAACAGC
This sequence comes from Bacillota bacterium, assembly GCA_016872075.1. Taxonomy (GTDB): domain Bacteria; phylum Bacillota_I; class Bacilli_A; order RFN20; family CAG-826; genus UBA970. The sequence continues at coordinate 4,562 of VHBF01000025.1, forward strand.
AATCAACAATCCTACAACCCTATCAATCGAAACGCTGAAGAAAGGTTGAATGATCAAACTGACTAACACTAACGTTGAGATCAATACATCAAATAAATTATCGACAGCTAGCGCTTTGGATGATAAGAGTTTTGTTTGCTTAAATAGGCGATTAGCATAGATAAATAATCCTAGTTTTACTAGGATTCCAATTAGGAGAGTGATGATGATAATTGGGGATGATTCTACTTCAGTAGTAGAAGAGATTCTAGCAATTGATTCAATGAAGAACTGAATACTAACCACAATCATCAGAATGGCAATCGAGAGTGAGGTTAAATACTCACCTCTACCATGTCCATGAGGGTGATTAGCATCTGCTTTTCGGTTTTATAATCGCTGTCCTATCGAGAAAATTAATCCACTTAAAGAATCCGAAAAATGATTAAAGGCATCGGAAAACAACGCAACACTATTTACTAAGCTTGCAAAAAATAATTTACTCAAGAACAAAGTAAAGTTCAAAGATATCGAGAGAATAGTCATCATAAGGATAGGATGTTGGATTGATTTTTTCATTTAATTATTATCGCATAGGTAAACTTTTAAATTCAAAATTAATTAGATGATTTATAATAAAAAAAAGGATGTATTTATGACATTAGGTGGTTTCCATGTGGGCATTATTGATGCAGTCATGATCGTCTTGGCTTTGTTATTCGGTATCTCTGGTTTTAAAAACGGCTTTTTTAAGGAAATTGTTGGGGTTGGGGCATTTATCGGCGCCGTTGTTTTAGCTTATTTGCTCGCCAATTGGGTGGAAGATATTTTGATTACCACTCCGCTTTATCCTTTGTTGTTTAGTACACTTCGGGGTTCGGTATTCACTGGCATGGGATTATATGAAAATGTGATTGATAGCACTCAACCAGGGGCGCTTGATTTCTTAACGGATGGATTAACCCAAATCGGTTTACCAGGATTTCTTGCTTCTCCTTTAGCTAACTTACTGATTACCTTTAATGGAACTTTAGGGGATGCACTGGCAACCTCTTCTGGTTATTTTATTATTTTGATTTTGAGTTATTTGGGTACTTTCCTCATCGGTTGGTTATTGCTATTTATCATCGGTAGTCAATTGGTAAAACTAACGAAAGACGTTAAAGCTTTTAAATTCATTGATTCCGTTCTTGGGTTCGGTTTGGGTTTAGGTCGGGCTGTTGTCGTTATCGGCATCGCCTTACTCATTGCCATCCCGTTAACCTTTGTCGTACCTGAAGTGAATACCTTTATCACCCAAGATCTGGCTTTGAGCGAACCAGTCTTTTCGATTGGTAAAACCATTTATGAGTTTTCATTAACCTTAATTAGTGGATTAATTCCTTCTTAAATAAATTGAATTAAACACAAAAACTAACAAGCATAGCATATTTACGATGCTTATCTCTTTTTTGGTGTAAAATTGAGACGTAATAGGGGTAAATAAAATGAAAAATGAACGCTATGAATTAAATAAAAATCTCGCCCAAATGCTAAAGGGTGGCGTGATTATGGATGTTTCCAATGTTGAACAAGCAAAAATTGCTGAAGAAGCTGGCGCAGTTGCCGTTATGGCACTTGAAAGAATTCCTGCGGATATTCGTGCGGCAGGTGGGGTGGCGAGAATGTCAGACCCAAAAATGATTGAACAAATTCAAAAAGCAGTCTCAATTCCTGTGATGGCAAAAGTAAGGATTGGTCACTTTGTTGAAGCCCAAATTTTAGAAGCTTTAGAAATTGATTATATTGATGAGTCTGAAGTGTTAACAATGGCAGATGACACCCTCCACATCAACAAACATAACTTCAATGTTCCATTTGTATGTGGAGCGAAAGACTTAGGGGAAGCTTTAAGAAGAATTTCCGAAGGTGCTTCCATGATCCGTTCTAAAGGGGAAGCCGGCACAGGAGACGTCATTCAAGCAGTGCGACACATGCGAGCTATCGCCGGTGAAATCCGTCGCATTCAATCGTTAAATGAAGATGAATTATTTGTCTTACAAAAACAATGGGGTGTGTCATTGGAACTCATTAAATATGTTCACAAAAAAGGCAAATTACCAGTGGTGTTATTTTCTGCAGGCGGCGTTGCTACACCCGCAGATGCGGCGCTGATGATGCAATTAGGTGCAGAAGGCGTATTCGTTGGCTCAGGTATTTTTAAATCAGGTGATCCAAAGAAACGCGCAGAAGCAATTGTCAAAGCGGTAACAAATTTCCGCGATCCAAAAGTGTTGTTAGCAGTCTCACGTGATCTAGGCGAAGCAATGGTGGGATTAAACGAAGATCAAGTTAAAATTTTAATGGCAGAACGAGGTAAATAATTCTTGCGAGTTGGTGTCCTTGCGGTTCAAGGTGCTTTTATTGAGCATCGGCAAAAACTCAGTT
>VHBF01000026.1 GCA_016872075.1 Bacillota bacterium
AAAACCTTGAATGATTAGCGTGGTGGTTAATAGCATTAAAAGTAGTAGTAAACCCTGAACCCACCATGGCATGGATCGGCGGATCGATTGAGGCGCACGGTATCCAAGCAAAATACTAAAAGCACCTCCCAGAAAACCAAACAGAAAAGGAATAATTGCTGTTTTTGAATGGTTTTGAAAATAAAGGTAATCGATTAAAAAGTAACAAGGCACTAATCCCATGAGATTAAAAAATTGCAATGCAAAGAGATTGGCTTCTCCATTGATAATCGCAAACAATAAAATGGAAGAAGATTGAATCCATAAAATATAAATCAAGGTGTAGATGACTAAACCAAACCAAAGCGAGAAGGCAACTTTATTCATGAACCGATGAGATCAGCGGCAATAATCGCCGATTGATAAATGGTGGGTAAGCCACTTCCTGGATGCGTACCGCCGCCAACAAGATATAAATTTTTCAAGCCTTGAAAACGATTGTGGGGCCGGAAATATAATAGTTGACTAAAATCATGGGCCAAATTAAAGTTAGCCCCTAAATAAACATGATATTGATCCTGCCAATCTAACGGGGTGATGATGCGTTGCTTGACAATGTGTTTACGTATATCTTTCATTCCTGGAAGTTTCTCAATACGGGAAAGAATCAAATCTGTATAGGATTGGGTGAGCGATGGCCAATCGAGATTTGCTTTTAAATGAGGGACAGGCACAAGAATATACATCGTACTCTGATTCTCTGGGGCAAAACTTCGGTCTATGGCCGATGGATTTTGAATGTAAAAAGAGGGATCTTTAGACAAGGTTAACTCTTTGGTCAAAGCTTTCACATATGCTGCATAGTCTTTTGAAAAGATAACGTTATGGTGGGCAAGCGGAAACAATTTATCCAAACCTAGATAAAGATTAAAAGTGGAACAAGAGTATTTAAGATTCTTTAATTGATTATTTCTGTAGCGTTTGGGGCGAACATCGTCATCGAGTAATTGGATCGCATGACTAAAGTCACCATTTAGGACGACGGTATCAATTTTTATCCATTTTTGGTTGACTTTGATTTTATCAATTTTTTTCTTGTAGACATTGAGCTTTTGTACGGGTTGCGAAAGTTTAATCGACACGCCCATTTCCGTGGCAATTTTTGCCATTGCTTCATTTAATTGATAGAGTCCACCGATAATATGATAAACCCCATATTCATGTTCCATGTAAGATAACATGCTAAAAATAGAAGGGCATTCCCAAGGAGACATTCCTAAATATTTTGCTTGAAAGGCCATCGAATAAATTAATTCATCCTGATGAAAGAATTGTTTTAATCGGGAATAAAGTGATTTTCCTAGATCAATTTCATCAAGTGCTGCCAAGACTTTTGGGTTTAAAAACTGAAACGGAGTATGAAAAGGTAATTGTAAGACGGGTAGTAATTTTTTTAAACGCCTCGACTCTTTCTTTAAGTACAGTTGATATCCGTTTTCTTCACCAGGAAAAACACGATGAATTTCTTTCATCATTTTTCCATGGTCTCGATAAGGGCGAAATACTTTGTTTGTAAAATACAAATCATACAAGGGTTCGATTGGCTTTAAATTAACGTAATCTTCAAGTTTTTTTCCTATTCGTTTAAAGACATCATCTAATACATAACGATAAATGAAAAAAGTGGGACCTGCATCAAACGTAAATTGGTCTAATTGAATAACACTAGAACGTCCCCCGATTCTTTCGTTACGTTCATATATTGTGACTTCATGACCTTGATGAGCAAGTAATAAACTAGCAGCCAAACCACCTGGCCCAGCACCAATGATGGCGATTTTTTGCTTTGATCTATTCATGGATGATTTCATAAAATTTCATAATTTATTATACAGTTTTAAACTTTTTTTGTGAAAATTTTATTTGCTTTTTTCATCAAATCGTGTATATTAAAGATGCTTAAGTCATAATCTTAGGCCCTCGCAAGAAAATTACGAGAGTGGAGTAATCCACTCTTTGTTTTTTTAAGGAGATCTATGTCACTGATTGAAAAAATTGAAGCAATAATTAAACCTCCCATTTCATCGCTTGGTTTGACTTTATTTGAAGTGAGTCTAACGCTGGAGCAAGGGGAAAAATTCTTGCGGGTTCTGATTGAAAAACCACAAGGACGCATCGGTTTACAAGAAATTATCTCGGTGACTCAATTGATTAATCCGCTATTGGATCAAGCTGACATCATCCCAGAGCATTACGTGCTCGATGTCGCCAGTGCCGGTGTTGAACACCCGATTCATTTGGATGCTTTACCGGATTATCTTGATCGATTTGTCTACATCCACCTAATGCACCCCTTTGAAGGGGAAAATATTCTGGAGGGAAAATTAGTCAAGATTGAAAATCAAACGATTGAATTAGAAGTCATGATAAAGGCGAGAAAAAAAAGATTGACGATTCAAAGAAAGGACATTGACTACGCAAGATTAGCAGTAGCAATTAAATAAAAATATGATTGATACCAAAGCATTAATCCAAGCAATTGACCTCATCGAACAAGAAAAAGGAATTTCAAAGGATGCAATTGTCATTGCCCTCAAGGAAGCCTTTGAAAAAGCTTACCGAAAACAACTCGGTTCGATTGATGATGCACTCGTACGCGCTGACATTGACCTCAAAAAGGGCGTCATCAAGTTATTCCAACTGAAAAAAGTAGTGGAGAATGTGGAAGATGACTTTTTAGAAATTTCCCTTGAAGAAGTCAAAGCCCTTGGTTTGACTTTCAATATTGGTGATACTTATCAAATTGAAGCCTCACCAGAAGACTTTCAAAAATCGGCGGCAATGACGGTTAAAGCAATTCTCAGACAAAAAATTGCTGAAGCTGAAAAATCTGCTTTATTCGAAGTTTATAAAGATAAAATTGGCGAAATGATTGTCGGTCAAGTTGAAAAAATTGATGAACGATCTGCTATTGTTAATATTGGGAGAACTTCGGTTTATTTACCGAGTTCTAAACGCATTCCTGGTGAAACATTTAAAGTTGGTGATCGTATCAAACTTTATGTTGTGGATGTTGAATCTACAACCAAAGGGGCCCAAATTGCGGTTTCTCGTATTCATGAGGGTTTCCTTAAGCGCTTATTTGAAGAGGAATTACCAGAAATTTATGAAGGCACTGTCATCATCAAAGATATCGCTCGTGAAGCAGGATTACGTTCCAAGGTTGCGGTTTATTCTCTTGATCCCAACGTTGACGCTGCCGGTGCTTGCATCGGTCAAAATGGTTCACGCATTCAAAAAATTGTCAGTCAATTAGGGAATGCAAAGGACAAAGAAAAAATCGATATTATTGCCTATACTGAAAACTTACCGCTTTATTTAGTGGAATCTTTAAAACCGGCTCAAGTCACAGGTATTATCGTGGATGAAGTCAACAAAAAAGCAACGATGGTCATTGCCGATGAAAACCTAGGAACCGCGATTGGTCGCCGTGGCGTTAACCCAAGACTAGCAACCAAGCTAACCGGTTACCAAATTGAAATTAAAGATTTAACTGCTGCAACAGCAGAAGGATTGAAATATTTATCCGTTGATCAACTCCGAACGCAAGATGACTTAAGGAAACAACGAGAAGCGTTACCTAATCCAACCCAAGGCCAACGCAACAATTCGACTACTAATCGTGTCCACGATGAGTCATTTACAATGGAAGATGTGATGGCACCTCGCCACGATGATGCTGTCGTAGAAAAAGTAGTCGGCGATAAAGAAGAAACGGAAGTCAGCCTTACCCCAACTAAAACAACCACTTCCACGAAGGAAATCGAACCTGTTCTGAGTACCGTCAGTCAAGTCACTACCAAACCTAAGGCTGTACAAGAACCACCCAAAGTTACCGTGGTTAAAACGACCAAAACACTTGAAGAACTTGAAAAAGAACTCGAGCAACAAAAAGCAAGAACACCCAAGCCTGAACGTTTTGACAAGAAGAAAAAGCCTTTCAAGAAAAAAGACCGCGATGATAAACCAGCGACACCCAATATCGGTGCTGCTTCCGAACCTGTCAATCCAGCAAATTTTATGAAAATCTATGATGATGAAACCCCAGTTGCTGAAGAAACTCCAATTGCAGAGGTAGAAGAAACGGAAAGCGAAATCGAGGATTTTGATGAATATTACGAAGAAGAAAAATAACATTCCTCTTCGTCGTTGCATTGTCACCGGTGAGCAATTGCCTAAGGCTGCTTTAATCCGAATTGTTAAAACACCCGATCAACGTTTAGCGATTGATATGAGCCCATCCGGAAAGATGAATGGTCGAGGTGCTTACATCAAGAAGGATATCAACGTTCTCAATACGCTCAAAAAAGGACAATTCATAAAGAAAAATTTAGACATTGATCCTTCTGACGACTTTTATCAACAACTAGAAACATTCATGCATGGATAAATGGCAGCAACAATTACACTTTGTGATGAAGGCGAAAGCTTACCTAACCGGTGAACTGGCGATCCGAGCATTAGCCAAAAAACAGGTCCATTATGTGATTATTGCCTCCGATACCTCGCTAAGCCACCAACAATCAATTCAAGAACGTTTGCGCTATTACCAAATTTCTTGGATTGTCTCTCTCAGTAAATCAGAATTATCGGAATTAACTGGTAAAAAGCAAGTAATCATGATTGCCATCACCAATCCAAATTTGGCAAACATCCTCAAACAAAAGGAGAAATAAGATGAAGAAAACTCCCACTAATCGTCAAGAAAATATCCAAGGCAATCTTGGTAAAACTGAAACTGCCAAAGTTTCAGGTGACGTTTTTATTTACAATGAGCCTATGACCTTAAGCGCCTTTGCATTAAAGTTGAATAAACCGGCACCAGAAATTATTAAATTCTTGTTTCTCAATAAGAAAATGATTACGATGAACGCCATGCTTGATGATGAAACAATTGGTCTAGTTTGTTTACATTATGGTCTTGATTTTAAAAAAGTAAAAGTAGTGGCCGCAGAAAATATTGAAGAATACGTGATGGAAGACGCTGCTCAAAACCTTGTCGAAAGACCACCTGTTGTGACGATAATGGGTCACGTTGATCATGGTAAAACTACTTTAATCGATGCGATTCGAAGTTCCAATATTGCCGAAGGAGAATTTGGCGGTATTTCACAAGCAATCGGCGCTTATCAAAGAGAATTTAAGGGCAAACGGATTACCTTCATCGACACTCCTGGACACGCTGCTTTTACAGCGATGCGCAGTCGTGGGGCAAAAGTAACGGATATCGTGGTTCTTGTCGTTGCCGCTGATGATGGTGTCATGCTTCAAACCCGAGAAGCGATTGATCACGCGATGGCTGCAGAAGTTCCGATCATTGTTGCCATTAACAAAATGGATAAACCAACCGCTAATCCCAAGCGCGTTAAAGAAGATTTGATGAAGTTAAATATCATCGCCGAAGAATATGGTGGTGAAAATATATTTGTTGAGATTTCTGCCAAAGCTAAAACTGGCATTGATGATTTGCTAGAAAATATCTTACTCCTAGCCGAAGTCAAAGAATTAAAAGCAAACCCAGATCGTTATGCTTCTGGTACGGTTTTAGAAGCAGTTTTGGACAAACGGGAAGGACCTAAAGCTACTTTACTTATTGAAAATGGTACTTTAAACGCATCCGATTATCTTGTGGTTGGATGTGTTTATGGCAAAGTTCGAAGAATGACCAATGAGTACCATAAAGCATTAAAAAATGCCACGCCATCTACACCAGTGGAAGTAATCGGTTTAAGCGAAGTTCCTATTGCAGGGGATTCTTTTATGGCATTCCCTACTGAAAAGCAAGCAAAAGAAATCGCTGAAAAAAGACAATTACTAAAAACTGAAACTTCTCGTCAATCCAATAATGCCAATTCCATTGAGGCCTTGAATGAAAAACTAAGTGCCGGTGATTTAACCTCGATAAATTTAATTATTAAAACCGATAACACTGGGTCACTAGAAGCAATTAAAGCCTCCTTAGAAAAATTAAATGCCGAAGGTGTCAAACTTAAAATTATTCGCACTGATATTGGCGCGATTACAGAAAATGATTTAATGTTAGCGTTATCTTCAAAAGCGCTCATTTATGGTTTTAATATTCGCCCCAACGCTTCGATTCAACAAAAAGCAAACGAGTTAAAAGTGGATATACGATTACATCGAATCATTTATGCTTTACTTGAAGAAGTGGAAGCGATGAT
>VHBF01000027.1 GCA_016872075.1 Bacillota bacterium
CTATTTGTTAAATTTGGAGGCTCATACATGGAAGTTAGATTGGAAAACTTAACCAAGGTTTTTGAAAGTAAAAATGCTGCGCGAACGATTGCTGTTAATCAATTCAATTTTACGATACCGGATGGTAAGCTTGTCGGACTTTTGGGACCTTCGGGTTGTGGCAAATCCACTACTTTATATATGATTTCTGGATTGTTATATCCCACCCACGGTAGGATTTTCTTCGGTGATGAAGATGTTACTGAACTATCCCCAGAACAAAGAGGCATTGGCTTGGTGTTTCAAAACTATGCCCTATATCCGCATATGACCGTCAAAAAAAATATTTTATTTCCTTTGGAAAACATGAATCTTAAAAAGAAGGCAATTGAGGACGCGATCAAATCAGCTCATTTATCGATCCTACCAAAAGAAGCCAAAAGTTATTATCAATTTGTCAAAGAAAGCACCAGTTTAAAAAACAAATATAAACGCTTAGAAAGTGAAGCAAAAGCGGTCTATCAATCCAAGATTATTGATCTTTCTAAAATTAAACAAAACCAAGAAAAAAACACAAAATCCCTTGCGAGTTTACGCCAATCATTTCAAGAACAGTTAAAGCAATTTAAGCTTAGTTTTGAAAAAGAATTGCAAAAAATAAGTCCAGAAAATTTACAAACGATGGTGAGCAAAATTAACCATGCTTATGCATTAATAGAAAAACCCTATCAACAGCAAAAGCAAAAGTTGATGTTGAAGTTATTACTCAATCCTATCCATTGGTTAAATTTTAATTCACATTTGTGGAACGCCCTTAAAACAATGGTCCCCGAAACCATCAAAGCAGTCGAAGAAGCGCGTTATAAAGATTATCGAAAATTGATGAATGACGAAGCAATTGCGATGGCTAAGTTAGTTGGGATTGAGGATCAATTACATAAGAAGCCTGCTCAGTTATCAGGCGGTCAACAACAACGGGTTGCGATTGCGAGAGCTTTAGTTAAAAAACCAAAAGTCCTATTACTTGATGAACCTTTATCTAACCTGGATGCACGACTTAGATTGCAAACTCGGGAAGAAATAAAACGCATTCAAAAAGAAATTGGCATCACCACTGTTTTTGTTACGCACGACCAAGAAGAAGCAATGTCAATTTCTGATGAAATAGTCCTCATGAATTTTGGCGCCGAACAACAAAAAGGCAATCCGCAGGACGTCTATAACCAACCCGCTAATTTGTTTGTCGCTAAATTCTTAGGAACACCCCAACTTAATTTATATCAAGGATCCTTAAAAAGTGGGAAAGTGATGATTCAAGATCAAGTGGTTTTTGAGGCCTCTGCTTTAAAGAATAAAACAATGGATGAAGTTTTGATTGGGGTTCGCCCTGAAGGTTATGAAATGGATGAAAAAGGTACACTCACCCTTCAACCCCAATTTATTGAAATGATTGGCAGAGACGTTTCCCTCGTTGCGAGTCACCCACAAGCGCAAACGCCTAGTATTCGCATTATCTTAAATAGCGATGATTTTGCTGTAAAACCGAATCAATCGATCAAAGTAAAATTAAAACCACATAAAACCTTTATTTTTGAAAAATCCACGGGCCGGAGATTGGCATAATGTTAGATCATAAGCGTGATTTAAAAGCTTGGTTGTATCTGATTTTACCTTTGTTTCTTTTGACTATTTTCACATTTTATCCTTTAATAAAAACCTTTTTAATTTCTTTATTTTCAGAATATAATGCCCTCACCGATGATTTCGGTAGATATTTTGATTTTTATGCCTATACTGCCATCTTTAACGATCGATTTTTCACCAATGCGTTGACGAATACCTTGGTGATTGTCTTTGTTTCTGTGCCAGTTTCAACTGTCCTAGCTTTGCTGATCGCGGTCAGTTTAAATTCAATCAAACCGCTACAAAAAATTTTCCAAACCATCTTTTTTATTCCTTATGTCACAAATGCCTTGGCAATTGGGATGGTGTTCAACGTTATGTTTTCGCATCCTTTAGTGGGTGGCGTTGCCGCTGAAGGTTTAATTAATACATTATTCCAAACTGCGATAGACTGGGTCGGTCCGACTGCCACAGTCGAACGGTGGAGAACGGTTGTTTTGATCTATACCATTTGGAGTGCCTTGCCATTTAAGATTTTGGTGTTTATTGGTGGACTCCAAAACATTTCTAAACAATATTATGATGCCGCTAAGATTGATGCTGCTCCAAAATGGAAAGTTATGACCAGGATTACCATTCCTTTATTGTCACCAATCATCAGTTATATCCTCATCACTTCATTTATTGGCTCATTTAAAGCGTATGAATCGGTTTTATCGGTTGTGGGAACCGTGGGAAGAAGTTTAGACCGTAACCGGTGGACTGCTGTGGCATATGTCTATGACAAAATAGGGATTTCTGGATTGGATATTAATAATGTTTCTTATTACTCAAGAGGTGCAGCAGCCGCAGTGGTATTATTTTTCATCATTATGATTTTTACATTTTTGAATTTATACATTTCGAAAAAGACGGTTCATTATTAAGGAGTTTGATATGGTACAAGCAATTCAATTGAAAACTAACCAAGACTATCAATTTGATCAAAAACTTAAAATTCAAAGAACGGGTCAATTCCTTCGTAATCTTTTGCTTTATAGTTTTTTAACCGTGATGGCATTTGTTGTCATTGTGCCTTTTTATTGGATGCTAAATGTTTCTTTTCAAAGTAGTAATGAAGTACTGAACTCATTAAATGTCAGTTTTTTTCCTAAAGTTTTTTCACCGCAAAACTATACGAATGTGTTTCTTTATAGTTCCGCTGCCCAAGGAAATATCGATTTTAGCCGATATTTATTCAATACTGTTTTGGTTGCTTTCTTCACTACTTTAGGTGGTACCTTGTTTTCAATACTGGTCGCTTTTGCCTTAGCAAGACTCAATTTTAAAGGTCGTGATTTTATTTTTACCGTGCTGCTTGCCACGATGATGATTCCAGGAGAAATGTTAGTTATTTCAAATTTCGTAACGGTTTCGCGATTGGGTTGGGTTAATGCGAATAATGCGGGTTCCTATTTAGCAGTCATTATTCCCTTTTTAGTCTCCATATTTCATATTTATTTACTGAGGCAAACGTTTAAACAAATTCCTAATGAGCTTTATTATGCAGCTAAAGTTGATGGTTGTACGGATTTTAAATATTTATGGAAGGTCATGGTTCCGATGGCAAAATCATCGATTGTAACCATTGTCATTTTAAGAATCATGGGGACTTGGAACGCCTATATTTGGCAAGATATTGTTGCCAATGAAAAATATAAGTTAGTGACCACCTGGTTAAGAAGTTCATTTGTTGATTTAGCCGATACTGGATCGGGAAGAGTATTAACTAACTATCAAATGGCGGCAACGGTGATTGTCACTGTGCCACTTTTATTACTGTTTATCTTCTTTAGAAAATACATTATGAGTGGGGTTTCACGCAGTGGGGTTAAGGGTTAACAATTTCTTAACAAAAACATCTCTTTACAATTGGGCATCATGTTATAATTTTTGAGGAGGAAAATGAATGTTAGCTAAGTCATTTCAATTTAAAGCCATTGCATTTGCTTCTTTAGCCCTTTTATTAGCTGCTTGTGAAACAAGACCAAGTAGCGAAAATCCCACTTCTATAGATACGTCTACAAGTCAAACTTCGGGTGATTCAACCTCGAGTTCATCTAGTAGCGCATCGATTGATCCAACTGCCCCTAAAATTGTCAATTGGTATAACGTTCCCCAAGACACCATTTTAGATACAAACACGCCAGTCACAATTAATTTCTGGCACCGCATGGGTGCGAGTAGTCAGGCCATTGTCCAAAAATGGATTACTGAATTTAAAGTCCTTTATCCACACATTACCGTAGTGGAAGAACGTGTGGCCAACGACTATACCGCTGTTGCTGATAAAGTAGCTCTATCGATTACCGCTGGCACAGAACCTGATATCGTTGAAGGTTACCCAGATTCAGTGGCTCGTTATGCTCAAGCAAAAGCGCCGTTAGCGCTCAATAACTTCATTAACCATCCTGAATATGGATTAACCCAAGCGCAGCAAGATGACTTTTTGCCGGGATTATGGGCGGAAGGTCGTAGTTATGATAATGCTGGTACGATTCTATCTTTACCTTTCACAAAATCAACCGAAGGTTTATTTTATAACGCGCCTTATTTTGCTCAACATGGTTATGAAGTTCCTAGAACATGGGACGAATTATTTGCCATCGCTGAAGATATCAAAGCAAGAGAACCCAACGCTATCCCATTTGGTTATGATTCCGAAGATAATCTATTTATAACGGGAGCCAAACAATGGGATGCTCCTTATACGGGTTATAATGCAACAACCGGTCGTGGCGAAGTTTTATTTAATAATAACGAAGCTAAAACCATGGTGAAATACTTCAAAGATAAGGTTGATCGTGGATTGATGATCACCCGTTCTTTAAATGCAGATGCATATACCTCTGACATTTTCAAAACTAATCAACGTTTATATATGTATGTGGGTTCAACGGGTGGTACTCGTTATGCTTACATTGGCGCGAGTGCAGCAGTTTTTGACGCCGGTTACCGAGTTGGTGTTGCGCCTTTACCATCTCAAACCCTTGAACGGCCTGCTCAAATTCAACAAGGCCCTAATATCACTTTATTAAGAAAAGGTAATAACACACAACGGATGCTCGCAGCATGGCTCTTTGCCAAATATATGACAAACGCTGAACAATCCGCTGAATTCTCAATTCCTTCTGGATATGCACCTATTCGCTTTTCTGCCTATCAAACTCAACGGTGGCAAAATTACGAAGCAACCATCGTTGCCAATCCAACTACATCTGCGGAAGCTCAAAATAAATTAGTTCGTGAAGCAATTGAAATGTTTCTCGATAATAGTCAAAACTTTTTTACGTCAGCGGTCTTTAATTTAAGTTCAAAAACTAGGACTGAAGTTGGAGCATTACTTGTTAAAATATTTGCTTATGATTATGCGGATGAAACGGATTTGAATAATTATATTAATACTCAATTTAGTGAAAGCTACGATTTTATTGTTAACTAACGTATGAAAAACCAATCAAATAAACATAAAGGAGGTCAATTTATGTCAAAGAAATTTGGTTTATTGTCGGTGTTACTTGGGAGTATGTTATTGGTGGCTTGCGGAGAAACGGTTTCATCCAGTAATCCAACTAGTACTCCAACCAGTACCACGACCTCGACAACTTCAACGGTTTCGAGTTCAAGTGCTACCCCATCGAGTTCAAGTGAAGCGTCATCTGAAATAGATGAAGCTCAAGAATTCTTAGATATTGCATATGATAGTTTAGGTGGTTTAATTGCGGATCCATCCAACATTACCACCGGTTTCCAAGTTCCTTCGAATCTTGCCAATGGTGTTACTGCCACTTGGGCATCTGCCAATCCTGGTGTCTTATCATTTGGTCAGCCAGCTCAAAACACTGGCTTGATTAATACCGTAGTGAATCGTCCCAATAATGGCGATGGGGATGCTAGATTTAATATCTCTGCCACCTTATCCATTCCTGCAACTTTAACAAGTGGAAACCTTACAAGAATTTGGACACTTGAAATTACAGTCAAGGAAAATGAAGTTCCTGAACTCGTGATTAACAATGTTGCCGACATATTAGCAATTCGTGATGTCGCTTACGACGGCACCTTAAATGTGACACTAGACGACTTAACCATTATTGCCAAATCTGCAGGCGATGCCTTTGCATATGACGGCACTGGAACCATCATGATTTATGGTGGGGCTGCCTCTTCCTTAGTTGTGGGTAGTGTTTATACCATCGCAGGTATTGCAGAATGGTATTTTGGATTATGGGAAATTACAGGTTCTACCGCAACCTTACAACCTAACTCACAAGCACAATTCCCCAATAAAGAAACCGTCGATAGCGTGGATACCAAAGTTGCATCCTTAGTAACAGATGGAAAACACTTACCTGCTTTTGGTAACGCCGCCTCCGGTAATTTTGAACCGATCTATGCTAGCTTAACTGGTAGAGTCTATA
>VHBF01000028.1 GCA_016872075.1 Bacillota bacterium
CACCTTCTTCAAAAACATATGGGATCATTGCCCCTTTGGAAAATTGCGAAACCGTGTCCGTGTAACCATTAAATTGTCTTAAATCTAATGCCGCGTCGCGGGCAGCAAAATCATAAGGAATCCAGTGATTGACACCAACGGCAACATCAGGAGATTGACCGGAAATGTTAGAAAGAATTAATTTATTTTCATCAGGCATCTGTGACAATTTAACTTCGCGATCACCTGGATAATATTGATCAACCATCGCTTGCATGATTTCGATATAGGGTCTTGGAAAATTGACCCAAACGTTAATTTGTTCTTCATCCATTTGCGTTGCAGAATAAGGATTGTTAATAAACGAAAGCACTAACCGCGCACTACCTTCATAAGCGCTGCGGAAAAAAGTGGCGGTTGATCGTGGTAAGGCAACATCACCATGCACCATCATTCGTTCAATTTCTAAAGAGGAGCGCATCATTTCTTGAAGTAAGGCTCCAAGCATTTGGTTGACACTGGAATCACCATCGGCAAATTGCACCATTAAACCAGGTAAACGATTGATTTGGCTAGCAAGTGTGCGTAAACGTGCACTACTGACTTTCACATTGGCGAGTTGGGAAGGATTTTGATTAAGCGAAACATCGAGTAATTGGTCATACATGAAATCCAATTGATCAGCCCAACCTAACATTTGGTTCTTTGCTTCTGGAAAATAGGTTTCAATTTCCCAGTCACGATAAAGATCATTACTACCTGCGGTATAACGTTTGATAGCAAGCGCTAATTGTTGAATTTGAGACATGATCGTTTGGATTGTTTCTAAGGCAAATCGATAACCATAGTTAACCGCTTCTAAACTGATGGTATTGATCCCTGCTTCTAAATAGACATAATATGGATTCCCATTAGCTTGAGATAAAGTTCGGTTTTTAAATTGCATCGTATATGGAAACGCCATTGCTAAAAATTCTTGAAAGGGAATTTCACCATTGATGTAGATACTTCTCATCGTCACCATGTCGTTTTGTAAATATTGGCGGTATCGGAATGATAAAGCGTAGTAACCACTCGTTTCTACATCAACCTCATACGTGATGGTTTGCCCACCCCGTTCCCAACTATCACCAAAGATGGTGTTTAGTCTTAAAAATTGGGTGTCATAAACCATCGTACTGGCGTCTTGTTCCGTTCGTAAGCGGATGGACGCATCAGATCGAGAAACCATGGAGCGACTCGATATCATCGATAACGTATCCACCACCGTTGCATGAGGGCTGTTGTCTCGATAAGTTTGATAATCTATTAAGGGTGAACTGGTGACCACTTGCACCAAACCTACTAAAACTTTTGCATTCACAAAACGTAAAGAAATGACATCGCCATACTCAACATAAAATGAATACGGATAGGCATGCATCGCTTTCATATCACGTAAGACGTGAGATGACCATTGATTGACTTTCATGGATTGCGGTTGTAATTCATTCTCATAACGATCAAGTGGAAATTCCGCCTCGGCAAAAACCCATGACGCGGGAAGCACTAAGGTTTGCGATTCATAAAATTGAAATTCATCATTAATTGTTAAGGCAATCTTGGTATCTTCCGTGCCTTGATCAAGTAAGTAATAATCCAAGGCAATCGAAATAATGCCACTGGTTTGACCATCATATACAAAAGTTAGTTCAGACGTTTGATCGATTAAAAATACATCATTTGGAAAATCATATTCTGCAATCATCGCGCCATAATGTTCATCGTTTTGCTGCAATTGACTACCTTGTAAATCACTTGCATCATAAGTCGCTTCATACCCTGTTTGAGCGACCCCGGCATCGTCGTAAAAATCTTGTTTAGCCGTGTAAGTAGGAATGCCATAGATTTGCGTTTGATAAGCATAATCAAATTCTGGTCTAATTAAGTCATACGTATTGAAATGTTGATTCAGCGGTGTGGGTGATTGATCAATCAAAAAAATAAAACCCGTGATGCCCATAAACAAAACAACTAGCCAAATGCTAGTTTGTTTAAGATGCCAATATTGTAAATTTAATTTTATTTTTTTCATCAATCCATATTGAGGGAGGTTTCAATGAAGAAACCTCCCGAGGACATAATCTTAACCTGCACCTAAGGCTGCAAGTTGCTCTGCTACTAACGTATTAATTTGTGCTTCCCAAGCTGCAGCATAGGTTGGCACTGCATTAGGACCTTCAGCAACTAAGTTATCAAAGTTAAATGGGTTTTCTGGAGAGTACGCCCATGCCCAAAAATCCTTATAACCTGGTAACCATTTGTCTAAATCTGGTTTTGAATACGCAATCCGATCAAAGATGGCGTCAATGCCTTCAATCCCTTCAACTAAACCTTTAACTCTCGTCCAAATTCCTGGATAATTCGCAATTGGAAAACGATCGAGGAAATCTGGTGTGAGTCCTTCTGCGATGGCATCTTCACGATCTGATTCTAGCAAGGATACTCTTGCATCCCATCCATCACGACCAAACGTCATCCATTTAGCAAGTAAATACGCTTCTTCTGGATGTTCGGTTTGAGACGATACAGCTTGGAAGTCGAGAATGGTGGGAGGGAATAATCCAGCTTCACCTTGAGGGTAAGGCCAAAATCCGAGTTCAAAATCACGATTATCAATCGCATCTTTGATGACCCAGAATTGCCACGAACCTTCAATGTCCATCGCTGCATATCCAGTTTGAATCATATACGTTCTTAATTCATCATTATCTTCAGCGTCATAATCTTCTGGTGTAAAACGAGTGGTCGTGCCATCGGTTAATTGATGAAGGGCAACTTTGGCTTGCATCGCACTAATCCAATCCGCGGAGGTGTAATGAAATTGTTCACCATCCCAGGTATCATATTGGGTTTCTGCATTTTGCATCATCGGCCACACTTGTTGGAAGTCAGGTGATCCATACCACGTGTCCATCCCAACGACTAAATTTTCGGTATTCACTAAGTCAAAGTTTTTAATGTCTTTGGCAATATTGACGAATTCTTCAAACGTCCAATCTTTGACAGGATAACCATCATTATCGATTCGGTATTTTCCAGGAACGGTTTGTAAGTTAGCACGTTCAAAAATATTGAGATTAATTAAAATCCCTTTTAAAAATTGGAAAGAAGGAACCGCATAACGCTTGCCGTTATAAACACCGGCAAGCGCAATATTTTCATATACTAACTCAGCATCTTCATCCGCATCCCAATACTGAGCCACATCCAACGTCAAACCAGCATTGATAACGGTAGGGACGTTATCCGTGGCAAAGACGTCAGGAAGTAATCCAGCTTGAGCAGCGGTGACAAGGTTACCCGTAAATTGAGATCCTGCACCGACAATGTCTTGACGAAGTTCAACCGTAATATGAGGATATCTTGCTTCAAATAAATCAATCATCCGTTGATTGAGTTCTTGATTTCCCCAATCAGCATACGACAACGTCAAGGGTTGTAACGTTTCACTCGTTGTAGTGTTGCCACTACTGGATGGGGTTCCCCCACATCCAGCAAGGACAAACAAGGCTACAACGGATAGTTTAGCTTTATGTTTCACTATCCTTTGCCTCCTTTAGCTATTGTAATTTTGATAGACAAGGACTTCAGAAATTAAGAAGGTTCCCGGTAAAGAAATTTTACCACCACCGAGTGTTCCTAAGTCTAATTCAAGCTTCACATTGGTTAAGGGATTCACCACTTCAAAGGAAACCGTCAAGACATAAGGTGTATCGGCAGTAACACCAAAATCCACAAAGTTTTCAGGAAGGATGGAGGCATAACCAGCATCTGGAAGAATAATATTAAAGCGTAAATCACGGGTCACGGAACTCGTTAACGCAATTTTTACTTCATAACTGCCTTTAGCAAGTGTGGGGAAAATATAGTAATAGTGAGGTTGATAAGCAGCACCACCTAAAGCAGGAACTTCAATGGAAGCACCACCATTGGCACCTCTTGTCATCGCGCCACCATTTTCCGTAAAGAAAGTGTGGCCTCCTAAAATGGCATTCATATCACCATTGATGACATTGGGTAAAACCGTATTACCTTCTTTTAAGACCACATTATCAATTGCCACAAATTCATTTCCGGATTCAAAATTTGAGAATGCGGATCCAAATTCAAAGGATAATTTTTCCTTACCATTTAAAGTTGCGCCAACCGTACTCACAGGAATGGTAATGGTTTGCTTACTTGTGGTAATCGAATTGACGCGATTTGCTTCTGGTACATAGTTTACCCAAACACCAGGAGCACCAATAAATGTGGTGACATTAATGTTTTGTGAAGCATACATATCAAAACTTAACGTATAAGATTTTTCCACCGCTAGATTTAAACGACCATTGTCATTGGCTTCACCAAAAGCCGCATTATCTTGGATGATTTGTAATTTCCAGTTGTCTGCTGCTGGATTTAATCCCACGGTTTTAGTGATGGTCATTTTATATTCACCGGCGACAATGCCAGAAGTGGCAACCGTGCCATCCCAGTCATTAATGAAATGCCGCCAGCCAGTCATGGTAAATTTAGAATCGCTTAAGAGCGGAGCAGCATCAAGTCTTTGTAAACGAACTTCTTCAAAATAAATCGTACCGTTTGCAAAACCATCTTGCGTTCCCAATTCTAAGACTACCTTCACAGCAGCACTTGCTTTAGTGACCGTAAAGACAAAATCTTGAATCGAACTCGTTGTGCCAAGTTCTAAACCATTTTTTCTAGCATATTCATTCCACGGATCGCCATAACCAATACCAACACTGATTTTGCGAGCCACAGAAGCGTAGGCTTTAACAGATAAGCGATAGGTTGTTCCTTCGACTAAATTGACATTTTCTTGGAACATTTGGATTGCCCAAACCGCATCGCCCCCACCAGTAATGGTTAAGGCAATCAAATCTTGAGCAAAGTTAACGCCACCATCCACCACTGGAGCATTACCCCAGTTTTGTGACCATGTATCCCAATTTTCCCAACCATCAATAAAGCTACCGTTTCTTAAAAGATTTTCATCTTTAAATGCGAGGTTGACTACATTCACCGTGGTTTGTGCAGTCGCTTCGTTTCCAGCAGCATCTTCAACTGAATAATTGACGGTGTAAACTGCAGGAACCGAAGTATCAACGGCATTGACGACTGCATTATTGCTATCAAGAATTTCCACTAAAATGGAATCGGTTAAATCACCATCGACTACGTCTAAAGCAGTGACTCCGTTTAATGGATCATAAGTCGAACCGACTAAAACACTAATCGTACTAGATACACCCGAGAAGTTTGGTGCGGTCACATCTGGACCGGCGGTGGCTTCTTCGATGGTAATGTCATCAAAATACATCGTCGCATCAACCTTTTGGCCACTCACGGTTCCTAATTCAAATAAAATCCCACCACGCTTATTGTCTAAACGGTGCGTAAAAATATAAGAATAGGTTGCCCATTCAGTACCAATGGTTCTAATTTCAGGTTGACCAGGTTTAAAGTCAGTGAACCAAGGTGCAGAGGTTAATAATTCACCCGCGTTTAAATTAATGGGCTTGACCACACTTGATTTGGCTCTAAAACTCACTTCATAAGTCGTGTCGATTTCAAAAGGAACATTCATTTGTCCAAAGCGTGGAGCATAGGGAACAGGACTTGCCACGACCACAACTTTTAATGCGCCTTCTTCGATATCAAAGGCAATGCTTGAACCACTTTCGTTATAAACAACACCCGGATCAGTCCAGCCGGCTGTCCCTAAAGCAAAATCTGGATTGAGTAACATCCCACCTGTTGATTCGGGTTGTTCCACGGTTACGTTTCTAAATTTGGTAGCAACTATCGTACCAGATTGGACACGATATTGAACGGTGTGAAGACCGGTTCTGGTGGTGTCTAAAACACCGGAGGTCGTGTTCACTGCAGTAGAAATTGAAGAGAGGGTAATACTCGAGGTAAAATCTTGGCCGTTATTGCCAGTGGCAGTAACGCCAGTTAAAAAATTAAAATCAGCGTCAAATTCAACTGACACATCGTTTGCACCGGTGATTGTAATGGTTGTCAAACTCGC